>DASVFC010000583.1:0-4901 GCA_036380235.1 Vicinamibacterales bacterium | reverse complement strand
ACCGGCGGCACGAGCAACAGGGTGATCGCAAGCCAGGCGACGATGGCGGCAGCGGCAAGCATGGCCTGTTCGCGGCGCAAAGCCGCGACGCGCGCGTCGTAGGTTGTGGCGAACGAATTGCGGGCCGCTTGCACCTGCTCGATCGACGCGGACATCAGATCGCGCGCTTCGGTGAATACCACGTCGGCGGCGAGCAGCGTTTCACCGCGTCGCGCGTAGTCGCGCGTGCGGCGCTCGGCGGCGGCTAGTTGATCAATAGCGTCGAGGGTGTCGGCGAGCGAGCGCCCCTGTCGCGCTGCCGCAGTATCGAGCGCGACCACCTGCTCCCGCAGCGTCTCGATTGATTCCTGGGCTCGCCCGGACCAGAACGGCAAGCCCTGACCGGGTGCTACGTAGGCGTGCAAAGAGGCACGCAGGTTGAGCAGGGCTTCGGTCGCTTGACCAGCGGCGCGATCGAGCGCGGCTCCTTCGCGATAGGCGCGGCCGAGGGAGGTCTCGTCTTCCACCGCGCGATAGCCAAGACCAGCGGTGACGAGCAGACCGATGATCAGCAACCCAAACCTATAGGGTTTGCGAGACATCGGACCACAGTATCCAGTAGCCGGATGCCAGATGCCAGAAAAAAGTGCGCTTCTGGCTACTGATTCTTCGGTGTCAGAACTACGTAGGTGGGGAGACCAACCGCGCGAAAGCGCTGCATCACTTCTCGCGCCGGCGACTCGTCTGGGGATTCTGCCTGGAACTTGATCTTCACGAAGCCCTCGAGTGCCGCCTTCACCGAAGGATCGACCAACGTCGTCTTATCCATCGTCAGGCAGTTCTTGCACCACGTTGCCCACATGTCGATCAACACCGGTTTGCCTTCGCGCTCGGCAACGGCGAGGCCTTCGGCGAGGTTGGCGTACCAGCCATCCTTCAACAGTTCGTCAACGCTCGACGACACCTGCGCGGGGTCCACCGAACGATCCCGGAAGATTCCATAGGCGGTGTAGGCGTAGTAGCCCGCGGTGAGCAGGATGATCACGCCGAACGCCTGTTTCACACGCACCATCCAGGCGCCCGGTTTCGGCAAGGCGCTGATGCCGGCGCCCGCGAAGGGCCACGGCGACGCCATGCCGAGACCCAGCACGAAGGGCAGCGCCAGGGCGGCCGACGTTCCAGTTGCGTAGAGATTGGTCGAGAACAACACGACCTGGATCACCACCGGCGCGACGCACGCACCGGCGAGCAAGGCAGCCACACCGCCCATCGTGAAGGCCAGCGCCACGGAGCCGCGGCTCGACCCGGTGCCGACGTTGGCGGAGTATTTCGAGAAGTCGATCTCGAACACGTCGAACATCGCGAGTGCGAGGGCAACGAACAAGACCGCAATGCCGAGGTTGAACCAGGGCGAGGAATTGATGGTGCCGAACGTCTGTGCGGACAGGATCACGATCAATCCCAGCACACCGTAAACCACGGCCATGGCGGCGCCGTACACGCTCCCGAGCACCAGGCCGCGCGACCGCGAACCACTTTGCGAGCCGGCGCCGATGATGGCGAGGTTCACCGGGATCATCGGCAGCACGCATGGCGTGAGATTCAGTGCGAGACCGCCAAGAAAGACGATCAGCAGGATCGCGAGCGGCCCGCGGCCCTCGAACATTCCCCGTTGCGCGACGCCGGCCTGCGCGTCCTGGACAAACTTGGTGAACGTCGCGGCCGGCAGATAACCGCCTTCGGTGCCGCGTACGGCAAAACGATCGAGCATGGCCAGCGCGTCGGTAGGAGTGGCTGATGGAGCCGCCGCGGGTTTTACAGGCCTCGGCGCGACAATCGGCACCGCCGCAGCGTCGGCGAAATTGAGCGTCGCGATCGCCGGTGGCGGCGCCGCGGCGACGGCGTCTTTCGATACCGATAAATTCAATTCGAGCGGTGCGGTGATCGGCAGGTAGCACTGCTTTTCGTCACAGGCTTGATAGCGAACGCGCAGCGGCAGCTTATGCGTGCCCGCGGCTGCCTCGGCGGTGACATTGACCTGAAGGCCGATCGCGAATTCGCGTTCGAAAACGCGGAGTGGAATTGGCTCGCCTTCCTGCTTGAGATCGAGCGGTTCTGGAAACGCAGCGGTCGCGCCCGCCACGACCGGTACCGCTTCCATCGAGACGGTGATGGGAATGAGGTTTTCGTCGCGCGGCTTGTCGGAGTTCATGTGGAGACCCTCCGGCAAACGCACGGTGATCGCCGTGCGCGCCGAGCCTCCGGGCCGAACATCAACAACAGCCGGCGTCACGGCCAATTGAGCGACTCCGGGCCGTGTCTGGGCGGGCTGTGCCGATAGCACGCCGCCCATCAGCGCCGCGATCAGCGCGCTGGTCCCGAGCCCGGTTAAAAGCCGCATTCGCATGCGATCAACTATTACTCCGATGCTCTGGAGATCTCTTCCGTTACCAATCGCAACGGAATTACCGTTGGCTGCGACATTTGCTCCATCTGGACGTTATGACCCTTCACGGGCGGCAGGTCCTGGAACATGGTGTCCCACTTCCAGCGCTCCATGGGGTTGCTGGTCTTCAGCCAATGCTCGGCGCTGACCACCTGGTTGAACTGGTGCTCGCCAAGACCCGCGTATTGCGCGTTGGCGCTGGCGAGAAGCGTGGTCACGTCGGCGCGCACCTGCTGAGACGCGGTGTAGGTGTACGGCAGGCCAAGCGCGGCCGCCACGCTGGTGAGAATCTGCCAGTCTTCGACCGACTCGCCGGGCGCGTTGATGGCCTTCGAGGCCGCCTGCACCATGCCTTGTTCGTTGGTATAGATGGCGTCCTTCTCGACCCACGCCGCGCCCGGGAGTACGACGTCAGCAATCTTCGCGAGCTCCGTCTGCAGCACGCCCTGGTAGATCACGACCGGCACCCGGCCGCTCTTTCGCGCCTCGACGATCCACGACACGTCGCCCATGGAACCATCCGGTCCCGGCTCGAGCACGTAGAGCACCGCCACGCGGCCCTGGTCGATCGCGGCGCGAAGCGCCGACAGATCGGCGTCGCCCTCTGCCGTGGCAATGGCGGCGAGACCAAGATCCTTCGCCCCGTTGACGTTCGGCGCATCGATCGACGGCACCCGGAACTTGGTATTGGGCGGCTGTGGCTTCTCCGTCCGCCGCCACGCCACGTGCACGTGCGACGCCCCGCCTTCACCCTTCAGATCTTCCGCCAAGCGCCTGAGGAGATACATCTCTTCGATCGACGCGTGCGCCGACGCCAGCATTCGCACCGACGCGGGATCCTTGCGCCCGGCGGCGTTGAGCAGATCGCGAACACGCGTCAGCGCGTCCTTCCACGTCACGACCTGTTGCACACCTTCCTTCGTATTGAGCGTCGGCCGTCGCAGGCGGCCCTCACCTTCCACCCACAAATACTGGAAGCGGCCGATGTCGCACATCCAGTAGTCGTTCACCTGCGGGTTGTAGCGCGGGGTCATGCGCGCGAGGCGCGCGCCCTTCGCCCATTCCGGCTTCGCCTTGAGCCACGACGTGGTGTTGCAGCCCTTCGAGCACAGCGTGCAGATGGTGTCGACGGCGTGCGGGTTATCCCACGGGCGCGAGCGGAATCTGTACTGCCTGGTGGTGATTGCGCCGACCGGGCAAACATCCATCAGGTTGCCTGAAAGCAGCGAATGCACGCCCTGTTCGTTGAAGGTCGCGACCTCGCTGCCGTTGCCGCGGTTGATGGTGCCGATCTGTGCGTCGCCGTCCACTTCCGCCATGAAGCGAATGCAGCGCGTGCACAGGATGCAGCGATTGCGATTGAGCAACAGCGTCGGACCGAAATCGACGTCGGCCTTGACGCCCTCGCCGTCGAACGTGCGGCGCGGGAAATCCATGCGGCTCTCGTCGTTGCCGAACGCGTATGAGAAGTCCTGAAGCGGACACTCACCGCCCTTGTCGCACACCGGGCAGTCGAGCGGGTGGTTGAGCAGCAGGAACTCGAATACGCCCTTGCGGCCGTCGACGGCTTCCGCATCTTGCGTGTGCACCACCATGCCTTCGGCCACCGGCGTCGAGCACGACGTCTGCAGCTTCGGCATCTTCTCGATCTTGACGAGGCAGACGCGACAGGAGGCGTCGATGCCGAGACCGGGGTGATAGCAGTAATAAGGCACCTGGATGCCGGCTTCGATGGCGGCGCGCAGCACGGTGGTGCCCTTGGGGACAGACAGCTGACGGCCGTCTATCGTGAGCGTAACGAGATCCATAAGGGATAAATTGTATCCCGATCGGGCCGTGGACACGGAGATGACGGGGGTGGAGGCTATCGCCGTTCGAAGTGCGCGATCGAGGCGCCGTCCACATTGGGTTCGACGGATCGGACCGCGGCCGCCAGCGGGAATCGTGCTTCATTCGTCGCCTGATCCGCCACGACCAGGAATTCCGCGGTCTTTCCGTCGGTATAAGTGACGCCGACCGTGACCGGGACGTCGAAAATGTCCGCGCTTTGCTCGATTCGGACCACGAGCTCCTGCCCTTCGACGCTCGAGCTGAAGCGTAGGCGCGGGATCGTGTTGTCGTAGATCCAGCGTTCGAAGAACCGGTTCAGATCGCGCTTGCTGGTCGCCTCCATGGCGCGCCGCAAGTCATCCGTGCCCGCCTTCCTGAAACGGTTGTCGGCATAGAACTGTTTCAAACCCGCGAAGAAGGCATCGTCGCCAATCAGGCGGCGCAGCATGTGCAGCACGCCGGCGCCCTTGTTGTAGACCAGCGCGCGGAAGACGCGGCTCTCGCCCTTGATGTGGCCCAGCCGGTAGCCGAGATACACCGGGCCCTGATCGGAATCGTCCAACGCCCAGCGGCGGAACTGCCGCAGCACGTCGCGAAACGCATTCTCGCCGCGGCGCTCTTTCGCGTAGAGCGCGGCAAGGTACTG
>DASVFC010000582.1:0-10905 GCA_036380235.1 Vicinamibacterales bacterium | reverse complement strand
ACAGGCACGATTCGAGCACCGGTGATCGCGTACGTGTAAGGAGCTTCTTGCTGAGCAGACAGGTTGCCGAATAACACGAAGGACACGAAGAACACGAAGGCGACTTTTCTAAACGCCAGTGGTGCTAAGCGGCGCTGGTATTTTCCAAGAGCGCTCTTCGTGATCTTCGTGACCTTCGTGTTTACGGTGCCGCTCATTGCGTTGTTGCCGCGCATCGGCTCTCTGGCGCTCATTGCCGTGCTCCCGGTCGTGAACTGAATCGTTCGTACAGCTCGGTGTGCTTGGACTTCAAGCCGACGTTGCGTCCGTTGATGAAGATGTGCGTGAACTGCGTCTTCATCTCCATCGGATCGCCGTTGGCGATGAACAAGTTGGCGACCTTGCCGGCTTCGAGCGAGCCGATCCGGTCGGCGACGCCGAGGATCGTCGCGGCGTCGAGCGTCATCGCCTTCAAGGCGCGATTGCGGTCAAGGCCCCACGCCACCGAGATCGCCGCTTCATACGGCAGCAATCGATTGTTAGCGGCGCCGCCGGTCGCAAACGCGAACGTGATCCCGGCCTGCGCCAGCTCCCCGGCCGCCTTGTAGGTGGCTGCATGGTGCGCGTCCTCGCGCGCCGGCAGTGTCAGCACCGAGCCAAGGATCACCGGAATGTTCTTCTCCTTGAGCAGCGGCGCCACCAACGGTGATTCGAGTCCGCCGGTGATCACGATGCGAACGTTGTTGCGATCGGCAAACGCCACCGCTTCGCGAATGTCCGCTTCGCTGTTCGCTGACACGAACAACGGCTGCCGCCGCTCGACGATCGGCACCATCGCCGCCAGGTTCCAGTCTGTGCCGCGATCGGCCGCGGGGATCTTCGCGTAGGCACGGGCACGCGCAAGCACATCCTCGACGCGCTGAACCTTGGCGTCTCGCTCCTTCTTCAGGTCGTCGTACTTGCGATTGGCGTCCGGGCTGCCGCCAAAGCCGCCGCGCATCAACGGTGGGAACTGGAACGACACCCCGGCCACCGGCTGCAGCGTGGCTTCTTCCCACGTCCAGCCGTCCAGATTCATTACCGCAATCTGGCCACCAATCAACCCGCCGGTCGGCACAACGGCGGCGCTGGTGATCCCATTCACGCGCGCTACCGGAATCGCGTCGCTGTCGCTTTGATACGCGACCTGCGCCTTCACCGAGGCGTTGATCTCGAGCATCTCGGTGGTGTCTTCGAAGCCGCGCGGTCCGGGCTCGTTCAACCCGAGCGATGTTCTGGCGTCGATGAAGCCCGGATACACCTCGCCGCCCTTGGCATCGATCACCTGCGCGCCGGCTGGGACAGCAACATTCGCACCGATCGACTCGATGCGGTTGCCGCGAATGACGATGGTGCCTTTATCGATGGGGGCGCTGCTGATCGGATAAATACGCGCGTTGGTGATCGCTGTCACCGGGCCGGACGCCGCCGTTTGCACGACGCCGCCGAGGCCCGGAACGTCGGCGACGTCCTGAGGTCCTGGCTGCCCGGCGTTAGCTTGGCGAAGCTCGGAGCTCTTGGGCTCTTGCGGTGTCTGTGGCGTCTGAGCTTTCTGCGGCCCGGGCGTGGCGGGCTGCCGCCCTTCGGCGGCGGCGAGCGTGCCCTTTTCCTTCTGCGCTTCAGTGAGCCGTCTCTCTTCGGCGAGGCGATCGTAGTACTGCTCGCCGTCAATGTAGACGCGATCGACGATCGCGTAGGTGCTGAGCGGATGCTTGTTCCAGATCACTACGTCAGCGTCCTTGCCGACCTCGAGCGATCCGACGCGGCTGTCAATCTTCAGCTGCTTGGCGGGATTGATCGTGACGAAAGCCAGCACTTCGTCTTCGGTGAGGCCGCCCCAGTGCATGCTCTTCGCCGCCTCGGTATTGAGGCGGCGCGCATGTTCGGCGCTGTCGGAATTGATCGACACCAGCACGCCGCGCTTGTGCATGATCGCAGCGTTGTGCGGAATCGCGTCTTCCGCCTCCACCTTGTACGCCCACCAGTCGGAGAACGTCGATCCGCCAACGCCGTGTTTGGCCATCTCGTCGGCGACCTTGTAGCCTTCGAGCACATGCTGGAACGTCGCGATCTTGAACCCCATTTCCTCGGCAAGACGGATCAGCATCAAGGTCTCGTCGGCGCGATAGGTGTGGGAGTGGACCAGGCGCTTGCCCTCGAGAATCTCGACCAGCGGTTCGAGCTGCAGGTCGCGGCGCGGCATCGACACTTCCTGGCCGGACTTCCGCGCCCGCTCGTAGTCCTGCCACTCGCGTTGGTACGCCCTGGCGCGGCTGAACGCGTCGCGGATCACGAACTCGACGCCGGGCCGCGTCACCGGATAACGGCGCGGTCCGGTTTGCCCGAACTGCCGCATGTCTTTCGGGTTTTCGCCGAGCGCGAACTTGATCCCCGGCGGCGCGCCCTCGAAGATCAGGCTGCGCGCGTTCTTGCCCCACCGCAGCTTGATCACCTGGTTTTTGCCGCCAATCGGGTTGGCGCTGCCGTGCAGCACGTTCGCCACCGTCAGGCCGCCGGCGAGATCGCGGTAGATTGAGACGTCGGTCGGATCGAGCACGTCCTCGATCCCGGTCATCGAGCTCACCGTGGTGCCGCCCTCGTTGATCGACTCGGCCGCGATGTGTGAATGCGCATCGATGATGCCGGGTGTGACGAAGCGGCCCTTGGCATCGACAACGTCGGCCCCGGACGGGATCTCTGTCCCCGGTCCGCCAATCGCAGCGATCTTGCCCTCGCGCAGCACGATGACGCCGTCCTGAATGGTGCCCCGCGTCACGGTCAGGATCGTGCCACCGCGGATCGCGATCACGGATGGGCGCGCGGTTTGCGCAAACGTCGCAGCCGAGAACACCAGCGCGACGATCGGTGCGAATCGCAGATAGCTCATTGTTGGGTTCCTGTCGGTGTATTCCAGACGTAGCGGCTAAACCAGTCAAGATTCTGCTGCATCGCGCCGCGGTTGGCTTTCGGCTTGGTCAGGCCATGGCCGAAGCCCTTGAAGATCGACAACTGCACCGGCACGTTCTGATCGCGCAGGCCCTGATACAGCTGAAATGCATTCGGAATCGGCACCCGCGCATCGTCCTCGCCATGTTGAATCAGCGTCGGTGTCTTCGCCTGCTTGATGTAGGTCATCGGCGAGGTGTCCGCGTAGATTTTAGGATCGTCCCACGGCGTGGCTTTCAGGTACTGGCGCGTGAACGGATGAATGTCGGTGTTGACGTAATACGTCATCCAATCGGAGATGCCGGCGCCCACCGAAATCGCCTTGAACCGTTCTGAATGCCGCGTCGTGAGGAACGCGGAGATATAGCCGCCCTGGCTCCAGCCCATGCTGCCAACCCGATCGCGATCGACGATGCCCTGCTGGATCAAGGTGTCGATGCCCGACAGCACGTCCCATGCATCGCCGATGCCGAGGTTACGGACGTTCAGCGATCGAAACTTCTCGCCGTATCCCGCGCTGCCGCGATAGTTCGGCTCAAGCACCAGCGCTCCCTTCGCAAGGAAGGCATCGATGGGGTAGTAGCTGCCGCTCGCATACGGCACCGGTCTCGACACGCCGGTCGGGCCGCCGTGAATCACCACCAGCAACGGATACCTGCGACCCTGCTGAAAATCCGCCGGCTTGTGCAGCACGCCTTCGATCTCCGCGCCGTCCTGGCTCTTCCAGCGAATCACTTCACGCGTGTGTCGCGGCCACGACGCGATTTGCGCGCCGGTGTCGCTGACCTTCTTCGCCGCGTTCATGTTGGCGACCGGCGCAATGTAGATGTCAGGAAAATCCCCCGGGCCGGATCCGATGAACGCGGCATGCGCGCCATCAGGCGTGATCGAAAATCCGCCCCCAATCCAGGAATCGCGGACCGCGTGCCTGGTGATCGCCGAGGTCTGGGGCTGCAGCGTGAACAGGTACGACCACGTACGCTGCGACGACGAGAACATGATTCCGGCCGCGGTCCAGTCAACCAGGTTTGGATCTTCGTCGAACGCCTGGGTCAGCGGCTTCACCGTCGGCACTCCTGGCGTCACCGTTGCGATCAGGCTGTTCTCGTAAAAGAAGAACGGACGCGCCATCGAAGTGACAAAGGCCAGCTGCGTGCCATCGGGTGACCAGCGAGGATTGGTGTCGGGCCCGTCTTGTGCCACGGCGATGCGCACAGCGTTATCGTCGATTAGCACGATCGAAATGTCCGCCGAGCCGCTGTCCGCGGGATCGCTCGACGTCCGGTGATCGAATGCAATGTGCCGTCCTTGTGGCGACCAGTCGAAGCCGCCGACGACGAAATTGCCCTTCGTGATCTGCCTCGTTGTTTTTGCCGCAATGTCGAGCACATGCAGGTGCGAATAGCGCTGATCCTGGTCTTCGATCTTGATGTCGCCGTATCGCTTCTCGCGATCCTTGATCGCATCGCTGACGGGGTCCTGCATCGTGAATGCGATCTGGCTGCCGGAAGGCGACCACGCGAAATTGCCGACGCCTTCGTCGGTCGACGTCAGCTTCTCGGCTTCGCCACCGCGCAGCCCTATGCGGTAGAGCTGGCGCTTGCCGTCGCGATCGGAAACGAATCCAATCCAGTTGCCGTCGGGCGACCATGCCGGCGCCAGGCTCGAACTGCGCGCATTGGTGAGCTGCCGCGCCTGGCCGGTCGAGGCGTCGCTAATCCAGATCTCAGTCTCGTAGCTGTTGTCGTCCCAGTTGGTCTCACGAATCGTAAACGCCACATGTTGGCCGCTCGGCGAGATGGCCGGGCTGCCGACGCGTTTGAGGTTGATCACGTCGTCGATCGAGGGTGCCGGGGGGGACTGTGCCACGGTCGCGGCCGACGTCAGGGCAAACGCGAGGACCGCCGCGCCGAGCGCGAAGCGTGCAGTGCGCATGTTTCACATCCAGGGTGGCCGCCCGCCTTGGGAAACGAAGGTTGGCGGGAGCGGGTAAGTATAGCGCCGCCAGCCTTGACAGTGCGTGCGGAAAGGCACAGATTGTTGACCTCGACCCCGGGGAAAAGGAAGGGAGTTGGTTATGCGTAAACTGATTGCAATGGCGGCGGGAGCTGCCTTCGTGGCCGCGTTGGCCATGCCGGCCTTCGCGGCAGACATCACCGTGAAGGGAGAAGTGGTGGACGTGGCGTGCTCGACCGCCAAGAAAGAGGCTGGCAAGGGCGCCGCCCATGCAAACTGCGCGATGGTGTGCGCCAAGAAAGGGCAGCCCGTCGGCATCCTCACTACGGATGCGGTCTACAACGTCGTCGGCGACTACGCCGCCAACAACAACGCCAAGCTGCTCGACTTCGTCGCCAAGAACGTGGTCGTGACCGGCGAGGTGACGGAGAAGGACGGCGTCAAGTCGATCAACGTCAAGTCGATCAAGCTGGCGAACTAGGCAGGCAATCAGGCCATCGGGCCATCGGGCCATCAGGCCATCAGGCCATCAGGCCATCAGGCCATCAGGCCATCCGGGGCTCGCACGAGTGTCGTGTGAGCCCTTTTTTCATGAAGCGGAGTCTAAGAGTTTCACAGCAGCGTTGACCCGGCCGGGCATCGCGATCAGGCAAAAGGAGAGAACCATGCCTCGCGATCTGTTCGGCGACGTCACGCGTCCGTCCATTTCCATCGGCAACCGCAAGTGGTACACGGTGCCGTTGTCACTCTTCACACATTCGCTCGCGGTCGGACTGGTGATCGCGCTGCCGTTGCTTGCGCCCGCAGTGATGCCCGCGGTGTTTGCGGACGGGCCGACGTGGATCGTTGAAAATCCGCCACCGCCGCCGCCGCCGATCAAGAAGATAGAGACGCAACCCGAACCTCTCGTTCGCCCTGCTTACCCGACCGAGCCACTGACCGGGATCGCACCAGAGAGGCCGCAGCCGGAAAGTGGTTGGGAGCCTACGGCAGCGGGTTCGGGCATCGTCTTCGGCGACGCTGAACCAAGCACGTTCGTTGTGCCGCCGCCATCGCCGCCGCCACCGCCGCGAGACCCAGTGAGGATTGGCGGGCAGATACGCCCGCCACAGAAGACCCATGACGTGCGTCCGGTTTATTCGCCTCTCGCGCTGGCCGCGCGTGTCGAAGGCATCGTCATCATCGAAGCGACGATTGGTGTGGATGGCCGCGTGCTCAACGCTCGCGTGTTGCGCTCGGTTCCGCTGCTCGACCAGGCTGCCCTTGACGCCGTTCGACAGTGGGCTTATGCGCCGACGACGCTGAACGGTGTTGCGGTGCCGGTGATCATGTCGGTCACTGTCACGTTCACCCTGAGGTGACTAAGTAGTGCTACTGCAGCGGCACGCCGGCGCCGGGTTGGACGTTGCCGACAGTTGATACGAACGTGCCGGCCGTGCTCTGGAAGATGGTGCCGAGGGAATTAGCCCAGAACCAGCGCGTGCCGGTCGTGTTGAGCGTTTGCGGATCCGCTTTCGCGTAATACGAGCTGAAGAGCGCGGCCGCCGTGCCGAGCGGATTGCAGCCGTCGAGCGCGGCTGGTGTCGCCTCGCTGCCGCGGGCCATCGTCAGTGTGTAACCGGTCTTGATGACGGTCGCGCCAGCGGAAAGGTCGGGGCTGATGAACGGGTTCGATCCGGGAGGTGCGCTGCCGAGGATCACGAGCGACGAGGCGTAGAAGCCGTTGCCGCATGACGAAGCGTAGGTTTGCTGTGAGCTGAGAATCGTGCGCATGCTGCCAATCGCCGACGCCTCGTTGCCCGACATGCGGGCGCGAAGCAGGCCGGGAATCGCAATGGCCGCGATGATGCCGATCACCGCGACGACGATCAGCAGCTCGATCAGCGTGAATCCTTTATGGTTGGGGGCGTGCATCACTGAGTCCCGATAAAGCAAGAATGTGGCCGCACAGATCCGTAAGAAACGGCCCAAATATCGCCGTCTTGCGCCTGCGCTACTGACCCTTTCTGTCACCTTGTGCCGATTGGTGTCACGTTATACTCCGCGCACCTGGAGACATCTATGGTTCGAACGGCTTTGCTTGTGATTTTCGGCGGCTCGCTCGTCGTTGCGCAGGGTGCCAGCCAAACCGTGCAGCCGCGTGAGATTTTCACGCTCGCACTGACTGGCGACTCGATCATCAACCAGCGGCTGTCGGTCTTTCGCGAGCCGGAATTCACGCGCCTGTTCGAGATGATTCGCGGCGCCGACGCGGCGTTCACCAATCTCGAAACGCTGTTTCACGATTACGAGATGCCGCCGGCGCACGAAAGCGGCGGCACGTGGATGCGGACCGATCCGCCAATCATCAAGGAGCTCACGTGGGCGGGATTCGATCTCGTCTCGAGGGCCAACAATCACGCCGGCGATTTTGGTCCCGAGGGCTCCGCCATCACGAGCAAATACGTTCGCGAGGCCGGACTCGTGGAAGCCGGAGTCGGCAACAGTCTCGCCGAAGCACGCGAAGCGAAGTACCTCGAGACCGCGAAGGCACGGGTGGCCCTGATCTCCGCGGCGTCGACGTTTCCGCCGCACTCCCGCGCCGGCAACAGTCGTGGCGACATGCCGGCGCGCCCAGGGTTGAACCCGCTGCGCTTCACCACCACTTACGTGATCACGGCTGACCGAATGGCCGACTTGAAGCGCGTGGCCTCGGAGTTGTCCGGTAATCCGCCCGCAGCCGGGGACACGTTGAACTTCGGCGGCCGCCGCTATGTGGTCGGCGCGCAGCCGGGCACGCGGACCGAACCCAACAAGGAAGACGTCGATGCGATCGCGCGCGTCGTTAAGAGCGCATCGTCACTTGCCGATATCGTCATCGTCTCGCTGCATTGTCACGAGAGCGGCGTCAATCGGTCGCTGCCCGCAGACTTCATCCCGATCTTCGCGCGAGCGGTTGTTGATGCCGGCGCCGACGTGTTCGTCGGCCACGGTCCGCACGTGCTGCGCGGCGTCGAGATCTACAAGGGCAAGCCGATCTTCTACAGCCTCTCGAACTTCATCTTCCAGAACGAGACGCTGTTGCGCATGCCGTCCGACAGCTACGAGCAGTACTCGCTCGATGACGACGTGGCGCAGCCCGGGGACTATCTCGACGCGCGCTACGACAAGGACCGGCGCAGCTTCCCGGCCGATCGCGAGTATTGGGACTCGGTGACGGTGATTACCAAATGGCGTGGCAGCGACTTCCTGGAGATGGAACTGCACCCGATCACGCTCGGCTATCAGGCCTCGCGTGCCGAGCGCGGCCGCCCAAGGCTGGCCGCGCCTGCCGATGCGACGCGCATCCTGGAGATGATGGCGACGCGATCGGCGCCATTTGGCGCCAGCGTGAAGGTGAAGAATGGAGTCGGGGTGGTGACCCCGACTCCCTGAAGGTTTACAGCGCGGCGAGCAGCGCGCTGACCTTGTTCGTGGCTTCCCAGGTCAGGTCGCGGTCGGTCTTGCCGAAGTGGCCGTAGTTGGTGGTCTTCGAATAGATCGGCCGGCGCAGCTTCAGTTGCTCGATGATCTCGGCCGGCTGGAAGTTGAACACGCGATTGATCGCGCGCGTGATCCTGGCCTCGGGCGCGGTATTGGTGCCGAAGGTTTCGATGTGCACGCTCACCGGATCGGGGTGACCGATCGCATACGCGAACTGCACTTCGCACTTTGCCGCCAGCTTCGCTGCCACCACGTTCTTCGCCACCCAGCGGCCCATATAGGCGGCGCTGCGATCGACCTTCGTTGGATCCTTGCCGGAGAACGCGCCGCCGCCATGTCGGCCCATGCCGCCATACGAGTCGACGATAATCTTGCGCCCGGTGAGGCCGGTGTCGCCCTGCGGTCCGCCGATCACGAAGCGGCCGGTCGGGTTGATCAGGAACTCGGTGTCGCTGCTGATCAAGCGCGCCGGCAGCACCTTGCGAATCACTTCGTTGATGCAGAACTTCTGGATCTTGTCGTGGGAGGCGTCGGCGGCGTGCTGCGTTGAGATGACGACGTTCGAGATGCCAACGGGCTTGCCATCTTCGTAGATCACCGACACCTGCGACTTCGCGTCGGGACGCAGCCACGGTGCGCCGCCCTGCTTGCGAATCTTGGTCAGCTGTCGGCCGAGGCGATGCGCGAACATGATCGGCGCCGGCATCAACTCCGGCGTTTCGTTGCTGGCATAACCGAACATCAGGCCCTGGTCGCCGGCGCCCTGCTTCGACGTCCTCTTGCCCTTGGCTTTGCGGGCGTCAACGCCCTGCGCGATGTCAGAAGACTGCTGCGTCATCAACAGGTTGACGAACACGCGATCGGCATGGAACACGTCATCGTCGTTGACGTAACCAATCTCGCGGATGCTCTCGCGCGCGATCTGCTCGATATCGAGCCTCGCCTTGGTAGTGATCTCACCGCCGACAATGACGATGTTCGACTTGACGTAAGTTTCGCAGGCGACGCGGCTGTACTTGTCCTGCGCGATGCAGGCGTCGAGGACCGCATCCGAAATCGTGTCGGCGACCTTGTCTGGATGTCCCTCGCCGACCGATTCCGAAGAAAAGATGTATCGATTTGCCATTCACACTCCAAAAAAAAAGCCCGCGATCGGTCGCGGGCCTTTATCTCGCGACTTAGATAGTCGCCGCGCGGAGCGCAGCGAAGCTCTAAACAGGCGGCCCATCAAGTCGGAGAAATCGCCGCCCTAAACGACCCTTCAGTATTGCTGGGTCACACGAGTCCTGTCAAACCGTTACTTCTTGTGCGCGGCGATGTATGACAGCGCGAACTTCTCGAGCGGTTCGCTGCGCAGCCCGATCGCCTTCGCTTCCTCGGTGGCCTTTTCAATCGTCCAACCATCCTGGAGCACGCGCTTGACCAGCCAAACCGCGCCGACCCGGCTCGCTGAGCCGCAGTGCAAGTACGCCGGCTGGTTGGCCTTGTTCGATACCGCGGCCAGGAACTGATCGACGACCTTGTTGTCGGGCTGCGCCGCGTTGAATGGAATGTGGATGTAGTTGAGGCCCAGTGATTTGGCGTGCGCGGCGTTGAGTTCGATGTTGGCGTTCGCTTCGGTGGCGAGACGCAGGTTGATCACCGACTTGAAGCCGTCCTTGGCCAGGCCGTCGAGCGCCGATGTTTCCGTGGCGCCGCCGCAGGCGACGACCGCGTCGACCCTGCTGAAGTTGACGATGCCAGCGCGCTCCTGCTTGGTAACCTGCGCGAAAGCGGTAAGCGAGAACGCGACGATGAATAGCGGGACGAGAGAACGCATGATCAGCCTCCGCGGCTGATCATACATCCCTACTCTTTCTGGACGGTGACCGTGACGGGCGCTTGCATACGCACCGTTACGGTCGTGCCGGCGGCGAGCGTCGCGGGGTTGCGATCGTTGGCCATGGCCGCCGCCGTGCCGGCGCCGGCGCCAACCGCGCCGCCAATCGCCGCGCCTTTGCCGCCACCGAGGATCGCGCCCAGGATCGCGCCGCCAATCGCCGCGCCGCCAACTTTCGCGGCGCTCTCGCCGCCAGGCGACGGCCCTTCACGTACCACGGCGTCGGTCTTCAGCGGCAGCTGCGTGCCGTCGGCGAGGACTATGGTGTGAAACTTGATCGCGAGGCGTGCCTTGCCCTTCATGCGGCCGCCACGATCGACTTCGCTCACCGAGCCGCGTACGGTCGATCCCGCGGGAATCGCAATACGATCGGCGACGCGAACATCGCGCGTCACGCGGGCATCGACGCGGTCTTCGACACGCGCCAGCTCGCTCGACACGGTCCGCTCGATCTGCAAGCCAAGCACCGCATCAGAGGGCACCGTGATATCGACGAATTCCGGCGCGGGTGGCGGCGGTGGCGCAGCCGGCTCCGGCTCGCGATATTCGGGGGCCGCTGGCGCAACGCTCGGCCGCGTTTCCCACATCGATCCAGAAGTGCCCGCGACGGCGGTCTCAGCCGGCTCAGCTGCCTGCGCTGGACG
>DASVFC010000581.1:0-7402 GCA_036380235.1 Vicinamibacterales bacterium | reverse complement strand
TCGCGATCGGCGCGGCGCGTGATGCACGGGGTGCGCGGCGTGTTGTCGGCGTGGATTTCTCCGGATCGATGCTCGCGCACGGGCGGACCAAGGTGCACGACGCGGCGCTGGCCGATCGCGTGCAGCTGATTCGCGGTGACGCGATGACGTTGCCGGTGGCTGATGCCGCCGTCGACGCCGTCACCATTGCTTTTGGGATTCGCAACGTGCAGCGGCCCGAGATCGCCTGCCAGGAGCTGTTCCGCGTACTAAGAAACGGCGGCCGCGTCGCGATCCTCGAATTCGGCACGCCGCACAATCCGGCTTTTGCGCCGATCTACCGCTGGTATTCGCACAACATCCTGCCGCGCATCGGCCGCATCGTCTCCCGGCACGCGGGCGCCTACACGTACCTCCCGGAGTCGATTGGTGCGTTCGCCTACGGTGGAGAGTTCTGCAAAATCCTCCGACATGCCGGTTTTGCATACGCGGAGGCCAGACCATTCATGTTCGGCGCCGTCTATCTGTATACAGCGAGGAAGCGGTTATGACCCTTATAACCTTTATAACCGTTATAATCCCCTTAAGTCCCTGATGTACTTCGACTTCGAGGATCGCTACAGCGACATCGAGCCTGTCGGGTCGGCGATCAACCGTCGAGACGGCGTAGCTATCGCCGTTGCGTTACACGTAGTCATCATCGCGGTGTTGTTGTTTGCACCGCAGTTCCTTCCCGCGCCGCAGCAACAAGCCGAGCTCATTCAACAACCGCCGCCGCGAGATGATGCGCCGACGTTCGTGTTCGTGCAGCCGCGCGTGGAGATGCCGGCGTTGCGCGAAAGCCCAAGGCCGGAAGTCTCGGACCTCGATCGCAGCGCGCGGTCGCCGTTGAAGGCCCCATCGCTCGAAAGCCCGCTGCCGATGGCCCGCGGCAACTCGCGCGAACGAGTGGAAGCGGCCCCTGAAGAACGGATGCGCGGTGAGGGTCCCGCGCCGCAGCCGGCGCCACCCGCACCGGAGCCAGCGCCGGAAACGCCGACCATCACCGACGAACGCAACGCGCAGATGGCGATGATGCAGCGGCCGCAGATGCAGCCGCCCCCCGGCGGCTCGCTGGGCGATGCGTTGCGCAACCTGCAGAAGTACGTCCAGAAGGAATCATTCGACAACCAGAAGGGGCAGACGCAGGATTTCGGTCCGCTGCAGTTCGACACCAAGGGTGTGGAGTTCGGTCCGTGGATCCGGCGGTTCATTTCGCAAGTGCGCCGCAACTGGTTCGTGCCGATGGCGGCGATGACGATGCGGGGGCGCGTCGTGATCACTTTCTTCGTCCATCGCAACGGCGCGCTGACGGACGTGACCGTGATCAGACCTTCGGAGATCGAGTCGTTCAACCAGGCCGCCGTGAACGCCCTGCTGGCCTCGAATCCAACCACGCCGTTGCCGCCTGAGTACCCCGACGACAAGGCGTTTTTTACCGTCACGTTCTACTACAACGAATCGCCACCGGGCCGGTGACAGGTTGCCTGGCACGCCCGGGTTCCCGGGGTGCCAGCGCACTCGGGTGCCATAAGCCGTGCGTCCTCTCGTAGCCGTACTTGGACCTACTGCCACCGGCAAAAGTGCGCTCGGGATTGCGATTGCGGAGAAGTTCAACGGCGAGATCGTCAATTGTGATTCGACGGCGGTGTACCGCGGGTTCGATATCGGTACCGACAAGGTCCCGTTCGACGAGCGGCGCGGCATCCCGCACCACCTGATCGACATTGCCGATCCGACTGACGAATACACCGCGGCGCAGTTCGCGCGCGATGCCGCTGCGGTGATCAACGACATCCACGCAAGAGGGAAGCTGCCCATCCTGGTGGGCGGCACCGGCTTTTACTACCGGGCACTCACTCGCGGCTTGTTTCCGGGGCCGGGCAAGGATGCCGAGCTGCGCGCGCGACTGGAGCGCATCGCGGGGCGAAAAGGCGTGGAAACGCTCCACCGGATGGTGGCGCGCGTCGATCCCGCGTCAGCGGACCGGATTCAAACCCGCGACCGCAAGCGCCTGGTGCGCGCGCTCGAGGTGTATTTCCAGACGGGCAAACCGCTCACCGCACATTTCGAGGACACCGTGTCGCCCTTGGGCAGCGACGTGCAGATCGGCGCCATTGCACTGCGGATGCCGGCGGCGTGGCTGGCGGATCGGCTCGCCAGGCGCGTCGACGCGCAGTTCGAGGCCGGCCTGCTGGACGAAATCCGCGCCCTGCTGGCCTCGGGCGTGCCGCCGGAGGCGCGACCGTTTGGCGGTCTGGTCTATCGCCAGGCGATGGAGCACCTCCGCGGGGTGCGAGACGAGGCGGCCACCCGCACACTCATTGCGCAAGAGAACCGTAGATACGCACGCCGGCAGTTGATCTGGTTTCGAAAAGAGCCTAACCTTGTCTGGTTTGACGGTCCCGGCACTAACGCCGAAGTGCAGGACAGCGTGATTAGGGAGCTGACCGCGCGGGATCTGTTGTTTGCCCCGCCGTAGCTTCAGCGAAGGCGGGAAGGATGGGAACCATGTCGCCGATTCCTGAAGCGAAGACCGGTGCCCCGAATATTCAGGACGTGTTCCTGAACTACGCCCGCCGTGAAAAGCTGCCTGTCACCGTGCACTTGCTCGATGGACGAGAATTCGAAGCTCGCATCAAGAACTTCGACCGCTTTGCCTTGATCGTCGAGCATGCCGGGATGGATCACTTGATTTTCAAGCATGCCATCGCCACCATTCGCACCCCGCGCAGCGTGCCGAACTATTTTTCGTCGCATCATCCCTGACGCGTGTTTTCACGCGCGATAGTCATCGTTCTCGATAGCGTGGGCATCGGCGAACTGCCGGATGCCCCGCTCTACGAGGACCAGGGCAGCAACACCCTCGGCAACATTGCTGCCGCCGTACCCCTCAATATTCCGAACCTGGCGGCAATGGGCCTGTCGAAGCTGGTGTCGCTGCATGGCGCGCCGCCCTCGGCCGGAGCCACGGGTGCCTATGGCCGCATGGCCGAGCGATCGGCGGGGAAGGATTCCGTCACCGGCCACTGGGAATTGATGGGCGTCGTCCTCGAGCGCCCGTTCCCGACGTTTCCGCTGGGCTTCCCGAAGGAGTTGATTGCCGAGTTCGAAACCCGGATCGGCCGCCAGTCCATCGGCAACGTCGTGGCCTCGGGGACGGCGATCATCGACGAACTGGGGCCGCTCCATATGGAGACCGGCTATCCGATCGTCTACACCTCTGCCGACAGCGTGTTTCAGATCGCCGCGCACGAAGGCATCGTGCCGGTGGCGCAACTCTACAAGTGGTGCAACGTCGCTTATGACCTGGCGGTGAAGGAGATGGGGCTGGGACGAGTGATCGCGCGACCATTCATCGGGTTGCCGGGATCATTCCAGCGGACCCCGAATCGTCACGACTACGCGATGCCGCCCACCGCGGAAACGCTGCTCGATCGCCTGCTCGCTGCGGGGCATCACGTGGCCGCGGTCGGCAAGATCTCGGACCTGTTCGCCGGGCGCGGCATCTCGGAATCACATCCCACCAAGAGCGACAGCGAAGGCGTCGATCGCATCGAGCAGTTGATGACGACACAGGCGCGCGGGCTGATTTTCGCCAACCTCGTCGACTTCGACACCGTGTACGGCCATCGCAACGACACCGCAGGTTATGCCGCGAACCTCGAGCAGTTCGATGCTCGGGTGCCGGCATTGACCGCGAAGCTGCGAGACGACGACCTGCTGGTGATTACTGCCGATCACGGCAACGATCCGACCACGCCGAGCACCGATCACTCGCGCGAGCATGTGCCGGTCCTGCTCTATGGCAGCAAGATTCGCGGCGGCGCCGACATCGGGACGCGGGCGACGTTCGCCGATCTCGCTCAGACACTGGCCGAGATCTTCGGCGTCGGTCCACTCGCCAACGGCACCAGCTTCACGCGGGAGATAATGGGTCGCGCATGACGCCGTCGATCCGCGAACAACTCGAGCAGCGGGAACGCGACATCCTCGCGCCGCAGGCGTCGAAGAGCGCCGACAGCAAGGGCCGCGTCCGCCACGAGGAAGAAGATCCGATTCGGCCGGCGTTCCAGCGCGACCGCGACCGCATCATCCACACCAAATCGTTCCGTCGCCTCAAACACAAGACACAGGTGTTTTTTTCGCCGGCCGGCGATCACTATCGCACGCGGCTGACGCACACGCTCGAAGTCGCGCAGATCGCGCGCACCATCGCCAAGGTGCTGCACCTGCACGAAGAGCTGACCGAGGCGATCGCGCTCGGTCATGATCTCGGCCACACGCCGTTCGGCCACGCCGGCGAGCGTGTGCTCAGCGAATTGGTGCCCGGCGGCTTCAACCATTACGAACAAAGCCTGCGCATCGTCGACGTGCTCGAAAACAATCGCGAAGGCCTCAACCTGACGTGGGAAGTGCGCGACGGCATCGCGCGCCATTCGAAAGGGAAGCACGGCATGCCGGTCGGCGCGCCGCCCGAACACCGCGCCAGCACGATGGAGGGCCAGGTGGCGCGCGTCGCCGACATCGTTGCCTATGTCAATCACGACATTGACGATGCGCTTCGCGCGGGAATCCTGAATGAATCCGCGCTGCCGCAACAGGCGGTCGAGTTGCTGGGACGCTCGTCATCGGAACGGATTGGCAAGCTGGTCACCGACGTCGTGCACGAGACCATAAGCGGCGGCGTAACTGAAATCCGCATGAGCGATCCGGTGCTGCATGCCCTGGTGGATTTGCGCAGCTACTTGTTCGAGGCCGTGTACGAAAACCAGGTCGCTACCGCCGAGTTCAAGAAGGCAGCGGGGATTCTCGGCGGTTTGTGGGAAAAGGTTCGCCAGCGTCCGGAACACTTTCTCGATCTGCGGACCGTGCAGGCCGAAGGCATCGACGTGGCGGCCCAGGATTTTGTTGCTGGAATGACTGACCGCTACGCGGTCCGATTGTTCGAAGAGTTATTCATCCCCAAACCGTGGGTCGAGGTCGACCGCGCCGACTAGCTGATGGCGGGACTGCACCACCGCCGCGAGGCCGAGGTCGTGCTGCGACCCTGGCGACCTCTACGCGCGTTTCCCGCCGGCGTGCCTGGCCAGCGCCGAATGTCGTGCGCGGCGGGCCGCCTTGTCGCGATACATCCGCTCGTCGGCAGCGGTCAGCAGTTCATCCAACGCCGCGCCGTCAGCAGGGAACCGCGCGCAGCCGGCGCTGATCGAAAGCGGCACGAGCACGCCGGGCCGCGGCTCGAACGGATAATCCTCGATTGCCGACTGCAATTCCTCGACACGCCGTGCTTCCGTTTCCGGGCTGCAATCCCACAGCATCACGACGAACTCGTCTCCCCCAAACCGCGCGCTGAGGTCGGTGGCGCGAACCGTCGAGCGCAGCATGTGACCGATCGCGCGCAAGGCGCGATCGCCGGCCTCATGGCCGTAGGTGTCGTTGATCTCCTTGAGCTTGTCGAGATCGAGCATGACGAGCGTGGCGGTGCTGTTCGTAGCCGCCGCGTGTGCCAGGCCGGCCCGAAGCTGGCGATCGATGGCGCGCCGGTTCGGCAGGCCGGTCAGGGCATCGGTCTGCGATTCATGACGTGTCTGTTCATACCGCGCCGAGTTCTGAATCACCGCCGCCGCTTGTTCGCTGACGCGATTGAGAATGCGGCGATGCTCGTCCGAAAAGCCGCCCGTCTCGGTGTGATAAATCACCAGCGCCCCGAGTTGGCGGCCTTCGTGCACCAGGCGGCATGGCAACACTGCCACCAGATCCTCGCCGCGGCCGGCCCGCCCGTCGGCGCAGGCCGGCAACCGGATCGACAGCTCGCTCCATGATTTCGGCGCCCACTTGACCAGCGCTTCGGTGCCAGGCCCGTGTGCATACCGGCACTGAAAGCCGCGTTCATCGTCGCCGAGGAACAACGCGCAGGTCGCGAACGGGACCAGGCGATTGACCTTATCGCGGATCAAGGCCATTGCTTCATCAACGCCCAGCGAGGCACCCAGCGCCTGGGCGATCTCGTAGAGAGTTTGCACTTCGCGGTGCGCATCCGAAATGTCGGCCAGCCCGCCGCGTTCGGGAACCGGCGGCGCGCCGGCGCTCGCCGACTGCTGCAGTCGCGCCAGCATCAAGTTGACTAACGCTGGATCGAACGCGGAGCCGGCCAGCTCGCGCATCAGATCGATGGCGGCGCGTTCGGTAAATGGCGCGGGTCGATATGGGCGCTCGGTCTGCAGCGTGCTGAAGACGTCGGCAACCGACAGGATGCGCGCGCCGAGCGGGATCGATTCGCCGCGAAGGCCGCGCGGGTAGCCGAGGCCGTCCCAGCGCTCGTGGTGGCAAAGCACCAACTCGGCCACCGGGCCGGCGAAGGGCACATCACGCAGGATGTCGGCACCGACGCGCGGATGAATCTTGACGCGCTCGAATTCTTCGAGCGTGAGCTTGCCCGGCTTGGCGAGAATGTGCTCGGGCACCGCCATGTTGCCGATGTCATGCAGCAGGGCAGCGGTACGTACCGCCTGGATGTCTGCATCAGACAGACCCGCCGCTTCCGCAAGCAGCGCCGCGTACTTCTGGATCGAACGCACGTGCGCCGGCGTGCAACCCGCCCTGGCTTCAATCGCGAGCGCGAGTGCTTCCGTCGTCGCCAGCTGCACGTCCATCGCCCGCCGCGTTTCGTCCTGCTCCTCGCGCAGGCGCGACTCGACCGTGTGGTAACTGCGAAACAGCAGATAGAGCGGGATTACGAGTAACAGCAGCCACGTCGCGAGACCGCGGCCCCAGGCCGCCGCCGCCGCTGCCGCCAGCGCTGCTCCGACAAGATAACTCGGCGCGCTCCATAGGAAATTGCGATGCCATACCTGCAGTGGCGGCTGGTGCGTCGAGAGCGCGACCGCGATTGCGACGAGCATGCTGTTGACGGCGAAGTACAACGGGCCCACGATCGTCGCAGCTCGAAACAGCGACGCCACGGTCGTCGGATCTCCGCCGAGCGCCCACGGCAACGGGAGCGCCGATACCCACGCCGTGACCGCCAGGCTCGCGATGCTGAAGATGACGCGGTGTGGCGGGTTGACCGCGTTCGTTCGAATCGTGCATTGCACGGCGGCGCTCACCGCCGCCAGGCACACGGTGGCGGCCGTGCCGGCAATGAACAACGACAGGAGATTGACCGCGTGCGCGAGGGAAAGATTCGATTCGCCGCGGCCGAGCGGGAGGACGATCTTTGCGGGCGCCGTCGCGATCGTCAGCAACATCAAGCCGGCGAGCAGCACGAATGAGTCAGACTTCAGTGCGGTCGCTGAGATGCCGAGCGCAATGACGCCAAGCACAGAGACTGTTGCGACGTAGACCTTCGCCGACACCGGGAGCGAACTGAACGTCGTTCGAT
>DASVFC010000580.1:0-9554 GCA_036380235.1 Vicinamibacterales bacterium | reverse complement strand
AAGTCCGGTTCTTCCTCGAACTGGTAACGGCTGTTGTACTGATAGAGTGCGTTCAGGTTGTGGCCAGAGATCACCACCGCCTGGCGGTGCGGATCGTAGTCGGCATCGAACAGGCCGGCGTCGAGCCAGCCATCCGCCGCCAGCAGCATCGACAGCTTCGTGGTCCACGGCACTTTCGCGACCAGCTTGCGCAGGCGCTTGTAGACGTCCGCCGGCAGCTGCGGTTGCAGCGCCTCGAGTTTTGCGTTGACGTCGTAGGCCGACAGGTCGCCGCCGACCTTGCTGTAGACGCGCTCGGTCGGGAACGCCTTCCACTGCGAGATCGCCGATCGTCCGGCCATCAACGCCGCCGTGAAACCATCGAGCGTGTCACCGATCGCGGTGTTCACGCTCATGCCGGTCACCACTATCCGCTTACTCATCGACCAATACCTCCGCGATCGTGAATGCCGCCAGCGTGTCGCCACGCCATGCCTGGCCCGACGCGATCATCGTGTAGTCGTCGTGAACAACGCGCGCGCACAGTGTGACGGCGTCGCCCGGCTGGAGGGGTGCGACGAAGCTGGCGTGATGAATATGAATAGCGCGCACCGGTTTCGGCATCACTCGTTCGGGGACATCGACGGTCGCTTCGCGCACGAAGTGCGGCAGCGTCAATGCCAGTTGACCGATCGCCTCGACGATCAGCACGCCGGGATAAATCGGCTGCTCCGGGAAGTGGCCGGCGAACCCGAGATCGTTCTCGCGCAGCAACCGGTGACCACGCACGCCGCTGTTCGGCAGGTCGACGAGATCGATGCCGTCGACGAGCAGCATTGGCGGGCGGTGCGGCAACAGCCGCTGCAATGCGGCGTGTCCGATCGACACGTGCGCGCCATCGCTGACGAGAGGAGCGCGCTTGGCTTCGGCGACGAGGCGCCGCAGTTCTTCAGGCGCGAGCACCGAGCGCCTCCACCGTGGCGGCAAAATGGCGGCGTGGGTCTCCGCCATCCGGCGCATCAACGCGCTGCGAGGGGACCTTCTTCCACGCCCGCCCGATCATGTTGTGCAACACGCCGCCGGGCCCCACCTCCACGAACGCGGCACGCGGATGCCGCGCCACCACCTCGTTCACCGACTGTTGCCAGAGCACCGTTTCGCCGACGTGACGCGTCAGGTGTGCGACGAAGTCCGCGGCCGTGGGCTGCGCCACCGGCGCCGCGGTGACGTTCGGCAGATACATTTTGGTCGCCGGCTTCCATCGTGCGCTCTCGAGCGCGGGTCCGAAAGCCGCCGCCACCGGCGCCATCAACGGCGAATGCATCGGCACGCGCTTCTCGATGATCGTCGTGTGCGCCGCATGCTCGTCTTCGAGCACCTCGATTGCTCGCGCGACCGCCGCCTCCTCGCCGGCAACAACATGCTGCGTCGGCGCATTGATGTTGCTGATCACCACGGTGCCGTGTGCCTGCGCGCCTTCGACGGCTGCCGCCACCGTGTCGCGATCGACGGCGAGCACGGTCGCCATGATTCCTGCCGGCGCGGCGTCGTAACAGCGGCCGCGCTCGTCGACCAGTCGCAACGCTTCGTCGACGTCGAGCGCCTCGATGTCCACTACATGGCTGTACTCTCCCAGGCTCAGGCCGAGTGACGCCGCCGCCGTAATCCCCTCGGCCCTCAATCCGGCGAGGTACATCTGTGTGGCAAGGAAGACGGTGATTTGGACGTCGCGATTGCTGTGCAACCGCGCGCCGCCCGGATCGAGATAGGCCGCGGCACGCGCATCGCCGAGCACATCACGCGCCAGTTCCGCGACCACGGACGCCGCCGGATGCGAAGCGAGTGCGCGCTGGATGGCCGGCGCCGAGACGGAACTCTGGCCGGGGAATACGAAAACGATCGATGGACTCATCGGCTCCGACGTAGGACAGGGGGTGCCGTGCATTTTCTGCGCGGTCGGTCTTTCAGAGCATCACCCGCTGGAGTAACGGAACGGTGACAGCTCGCGCCGCACACGGCAGGGATCGCCAGGTTCCGGTAAATACAGCAGCCCATCCGAGGCCTCCTTGCTCATTACGCGCAAAAGATCGGCGCGGAGGCCCATGGACCCGCTTCGGTCGAAGCGTCTATTTGGGGACGATAATCAGGAGCGTGGTTCGCCGACCCGATATTGCGACGGCACGCCGAGCAATTCCAGGCATAACGGCGCAATGTCGACCGATCGCAAGTGCCGCGGCAGATCCACTTTCCGTGGCCCCGCGATGATGAACGGACACAGCGACTCGAGCTCGTGCAACCCGCCGTGCGAGGCGCCGCCGACATGCGCGGCACCACCGGGCACCTCGAACTCGCACCCCGGCTTGGCGGTGAACCACACGTCGCCGCTCTTCGGCGCGTCGAGCGCACCGGCGATCCGTTCGAACGCGTTCGGATAGTCGCTCCACTTCAACTTGCCGTCTTCGACCTGCGCATCAAGGACGCAGAGGTCGCCACGCCAGCTCCATTCGGTGCCGAAGGCGTCTTGCGCGCTGCTGTCGCCTCCCGCTCCGCGCCAGAACTCGAGCCGGGCGTCGGCAGTGCTCGCGATATAGCCGTTGCGGTCGCGCTCGCCGTCGATGCGCCAGAAGGCATGGTCAACGCGCGTGTCGGACAGCGCTCGCTCGATGACGCGTAGCAACGTCGGCATGTCGTGATGCCGCAAGTACAACTCTGTCGCGCGCATGTTCGGGCAGATCATCAGCTCCTGCCCGTCCTGCCACGGCTCTCCGAGAGCTGCCTGCTTGAAGTCGGCGAGCGTCTTGTGGAGATGGATCGTCGCGCGTTCTTTGTCATCGAGGATCTCGCAGTGGCCGTGATCCGACGTGATGATCACGAACGTGTCCTGCAGCATCTTCTCCATTCCGCCCGCGGCAACGAACATGCGCGCCAGCGAGTTGTCGACCGCCTCCACCACCTTCAACGCCGCGTGCGGCCCGATCTCGTGGCTGCGATAGTCGTTGTCGGCGAAATACGCGACGTTGAAGTCGGCGAAGGCGCGGTCCTCGGCCACTTCCTGCAGCAACAGGCCCGTGGATGCGTCATCCATACCGAAACGGTGGATCATGCCGCCCTTATCGACGAGCGGCTTGCCGCGCAGCGTGCGCGTGGCGACGAAGTCTCCCAGGCACAGGACCGACGGGCCCCTGATCACTTCGGTCCTCGACACCCCGGGCAGCAGCGACAGCATCATCGGCATGGTGACGGTGTGCTCGGTGTCGCCTTTGAACACCAGGTAGTTCAAACACAGCGCGGTCTTGCCGGCGCGCTCGACGAGCTGGAAGAGGGTCGGGGCCTTCAACCGATCGCCGTTCAGGCCGACCAGGAAGTCGCGAAGGAACGCGCGAAAGCCTTCGCGCGCAACGACCCAGAAGTCGTCGCCGAAATAGGCGACCTTCTCCGCCGCCTCGTCGTACCACGAAGCACCGACAATGCCGCTGCGAGCCGGGTAGTGGCCGGTGATGATCGTGGCCGTCGCGGCCGGGGTAATGGACGGAAACATCGTGACCGACTCGTGTAGGCCACCCACCTCAGCCAGCCGCTGCATTGTTGGCAGCTGACCGATCTTGATGGCAGGGGCGACCACGCGCAACGTCGCTGCGTCGATGACAACAAGCAATACCTTCACAGCCGCAGAATAACGCGGCCTCAACAAAAATTGGGATAGTCGAGACTGATGGGCTAGCGTGCGGCGGCCGGAATGCGGTCGGACTCCATGATCGTGACACCCTCACGAGCGTCAAGCGCGGCATTGGCGAGCGCGCGCGCAACCACGACCGCCTCTATCGGCGCGTATTTGGCGAGAGGGCCGATCAGCACAGGTCTGATCCATTCGCTGATATGCAACGCCGCCGTTTCGCCGCTGCGGCCTCGGGCGCGAACGCCGACGAGGAACGATGGCCGCAAAATCACGACCGAGGTAAACCCAAGCGCGGCGACCGCAGCCTCGCTCTCACCCTTCGTCCTGGGGTAAAGGAATGGAGACCTCGTTGACGCGCCGATCGAGGACACCATGAGAAAGCGTTTCGCCCCGGCGCGTCGTGCGAGCCGCGCGAAGGCACTTACGTAATCGAGATCCACGCGCCTGAATGCCGCGGCTGATCCTGCATCCTTTCGCGTGGTGCCCAGACAACAGAACGCGACGTCAACGTCCGTTAGAGTCAGGTAGTCGAGGTGATCGAAATCGACCGGTTGCGCCGTCACCCCTGGCGGCAACGTTACCTCGCGGCGCACGAGCGCCGAGACGCGGCGGTAGCGCGCGTCCGTGCTCAGCAGTTGTAACAACGCACTTCCGACCAGTCCGGTGCCCCCCGCAACGATGGCATGCATGCGGTTCCTATGATCGTCGGAAATGGGCTTCATACCGGGACGAGATTCCGTGCAACCCACCAGAGGCACCGCCCGCGTAATCCATTGCGACTTTGGTCCCAAAGCCTCATCATTGTCGCCACCCCGACGTCGGCCTGCCCCACAGGGCCGTGCCATCGGGGCGAGTAGGAGGTTGGATGAAAGCGCGTTGCAAATCTATTGGGCTTGCCTTGGCATGCATGGTGTTCATTTCGGTGTCGGCGTTCGCCCAGACTACGGGCGCCACACTGCAGGGAACAATCGCCGACGATCAAGGCGGCGTTCTTCCGGGTGCGAACATCACGATTCGAAATACCGACACCGGCTGGACCCGTGATGTCGTTTCCGACGAGAAGGGCTGGTACCGCGTCGCGGCGCTGCCGCCGGGCCCGTACGAAGTCAAGGTAGCGATGTCCGGTTTCGTCGATTACCTCCGTACTGGACTGGTGCTGACCATCGGCCAGGAGGCCACGGTCAATCACTCGCTCAAGCTGGCAACGGTTTCCGAGACGATCACCGTCACCGGCCAGTCGCCGCTCGTCGAGACGACCAGCAATACGTTGTCGAAGACCATCACGCGCACCGAGCTCGACACGCTGCCGCTGAGCGGCCGCAACTTCTCCAACCTGGCGGCAATGTCGCCCGGCGTGGCGATGGTCGGCAACAGCAACAACAACGTGCTGGCGGCGGGCCAGACCAACCGCAGCAACAGCTTCCTGATCGACGGCACCAGCAACGACGACACCACCGTCGCCACCTCGCGCGGCGGCTTCTCGCTCGAAGCGGTGCGTGAGTTCGCGGTAATGGCGAACCAGTTCAACGCCGAATACGGCATGGCCTCAGGCGCCATCGTCAGCGTCGTGACGCGCTCGGGCACCAACGATTTGCAGGGCCGCGTGTTCATGTTCCATCGCGACGACAGCTTCGACGCGCAGGATCCGTTCTCGAAGGCGCAGGGCTCGGGCAAATCGCCGTTCAGTCAGCAGCGGTATGGCGGCTTCCTCGGCGGCCCGGTGCTGCGCGATCGACTCCACTACTTCGGCTCGTTCGAAGGCCTGCGCGAGAGCAGCACCAACGTCATCACCTCGAGCCTGGTGCCGCCCGATCAGCGCGAGGAGCCTTCGACGAACGACGGCGACCAGTACTTCATCAAGGCCGACTACCGCCTGAACAACAACCACTCGCTGACCGCGCGCTACCGCGCCGACGATCGCATCTCGACCGGCAACGGCATCGGCGGCCTCAACACCCGCGAGCGCGGCTCCAACACGACCGGCATCGACCAGGACGTGGTCAGCAGCTTCACGTCGGTGCTGAGCAACCGGGCGCTGAACGAGGTGCGTGTCCAGTTCGCGATGCGCGAGTCGTTCACCAACGTCGACGGCTACTCGGTCGACGGCATGCCGCAGATCAATCGCCCGTCGGGCAACTTTGGCAAGGCGCAGAACCTGCCGCAGGGCCGTAACGAGAACCGCTTCCAGATCGTCGAGAACTTCAGCTACACGCTGAATTCGCACAACTTCAAGGTCGGCGCCGACGTGAGCATCATCCGTGCCGACAGCTTCTTCCCCCGCAACCGCGACGGTAACTTCACCTTCACGACGGACGCACCGTTCGATCCGAACAACCTCGCCACTTACCCGACGCAGTACGTGGTGGCGAACGTCGATCCGGAGGTCGATCTGCCCAACGACCTCTACTCGTTCTTCGTCCAGGATCAGTGGCAGCTGCGCACCAACCTGACGCTCAATCTCGGCCTGCGCTACGACCGCGAGACCGGCATGAGCAAGATCATCGACGTGCCCGACGACACCAACAACCTGCAGCCGCGCCTCGGCATCGTGTGGGATCCGTTCAACGACGGCCGCACGGCAATCCGTGGCGGCTACGGCCATTACGTCGACCAGAGCTTCCTCAACATCCAGTTGAACGTCGCGTCGGCGAAGGGTGCGACCGAAACCGTGATCACCAACCCCGGCTATCCCGATCCGTACTCGCGTGGCACCACCACGGCGACGCCGCCGAGCATCACGACGATCACGCCGGAGCCGCAGATCCCGGAAACGCGCACGGCCAGCGTCGGTTTCAAGCGCGAGATCGTCCCCGGTTACGCGGTGTCGGTCGATGGCGTCTATTCACGCGGCTACAACCAGTACGCGTGGCTGGATCTCAACTACCCGGATCCGGCGACCGGGCTCCGTCCCGACCGGACGATGGGCCGCATCACCGAGTACGCGGACTATGGCAACTCATGGCACCAGGCGCTGCTCGTCGGCCTCGAAGGCCGCCGCGGGTCAACGGTCAACTGGAACGCGTCGTACACGTTGTCGAAGACGGAGCGCGACGTTGAAGGCTTCCAGTTCACCGCGCAGGACATGAACAATCCCGATGGCGACAAGGGGCTGGCAAGCAACGACCGCCGCCACCAGATCATCGCCAATGTCACCTACCAGATGCCCTGGGGCTTCCAGATCGGCGCCGTCGCGCAGGCGCGCTCCGGCAACCCGTGGAACATCACGACCGGCCAGGACAACAACCGCGACACGTTCGTGGTCGATCGGCCAGACCTGGCGGTGCCGGATGGCGACCCCTACGATCGCAACACCTACAACGCCGCCTTCCTCGGGCGCGTCGGCAACCTGCCGCGCAACTGGGCGACTGGCCCCGGCTATTTCCGCCTCGACGCGCGCATCTCGAAGTTCTTCAACATTCAGCGCTACCGCATCGAAGCGTTCGCCGAGGGCTTCAACATCACCAACGAAGTGAACTTCGCGTCGCCGCAGGGCAACCTGCGTTCGGCAAGCTTCGGCAAGCCGTCGCAGATCGTCGGCAACATGCGGCAGGTCGAGATCGGCTTCCGCCTGAACTTCTAGTCACTCGCATTCGAGGGGCTGGCCGCAAAGGCGGCCCCTCGACAATTCAGGTCTACCGGTCAGCATCTTCCTCGTCCGGATTCGGCCGCCACAGCACCAGCACCTTGCCTACCCGTTGCACTGCCGCCGCGCCGGTGCGCGCCGCGATCTCGTCACAGATCTCTTCACGCTGGCCGCGATCGGCCGCCGACACTCTCACCTTAATGAGCTCGTGGGCGCGCAACGCCCGGTCAACTTCCTTTACAAGCTGTTCGGTGAGGCCCGCGTGACCAATCTGCACCACGGGCTCGAGTGAATGGGCGCGGGCCTTCAGGCTGGCTCGCTCCCGCGGTGATACCTTGAGGGACATCCTGCAGTTTTACAATATTCTTGCACCGTGCGGTTCCTGATCCCGATCATCGCGGCCGCCGCCTTTTCCGCCGCCGCCGTGGCGCAGGAAACCGGCGTCTTGCGTATTCGCGTTGTCGTCACCGATGCTGACGGCAACGCCGTACCCGTACCGCGCGCACAGCTGTTGATCAGCGACAACCCCAGTACGCGCGAACCGCGCCGAGTTCGGACCGACGCCGACGGTCGCGTCGACGTCACGCTGCCCGCCGGCAACTACACGGTCGAATCGGACATCCCCGTGCGGCTCGGAGCGCGCAACTTTGCCTGGATTCAAACGCTTGATGTGCCGGCGGGCCGCGACACCGTGCTCGAGCTCACCGCCGACAACGCCGACGCGGACGTGGACGCCGCGGCGGCCGTCGACATGGAGCGCGCGACGCCTGCTGACGGCGCGGTGATCCTCAGCAAGTGGCAAGCCAGCATCGCGGAGATCTGGACGCCGACCCGGCATGCGAATGGCTTCGTCATTGACGCGCGCGGGTTGATCGCGACCAACGATCGCGCGCTCGGCGAGGCCACCGAAGTTGAGGTCGAATTCGGCAATGCCGCGGAGCGGGTCAAGGTCGCCGGGCGTGTGATCGCCACCGATCGGCCCAGCGGCGTGACCATCGTGTGGATCGATCCGGAGGTCACGAAATCACGTCCGCCGATTGTACCGGCGTGCACGGCGCCTTCTCCTCCAGCGGTCGCGCACGACGACAGGGTAGTGACGTTGATTGCGCCGATGCTCGAACCGAAAACGGCGATCCCTGGGAGCGTCATCCGGCCGACCGCGCAATCATTCCGCGCCGACTGGCGCCTCGATGCCGTCAGCGCAGGCGGGCCGGTATTTTCGGCCGACGGCGTCGCCATCGGGATCACCGTCGGCCACGACGAGCAGGACACGCGGCGCGGCACGCCGGATTCATATGTCATCCCTCTCGCCAACGCATGCAGCATGCTCGCCGCTGCCGGGCGGAAGATTGAAGGGGCGAAGCCTCCGCCCGGCACCTTGTTGCGAACCGAAGCCGGCTTGCCGCGCGCAAAGCCGGCGCGCCCCGGCGATCCGCAACAGCCACAGATGCTGCCGTTGCTCGTGCGCGCCGAGGACTACGACATCGCGCTGATGACGCCATCGATGGTGAGGCTCGATCGCATCGCTTCGAACACGCGCAATTTCTTTGGTAACTGGACGCCCTACATTACCGCGGCGCCCGAGGTCCTGCTCGTCCGCATCTCGCCGCAGTTCGAGGAAAGTATCTGGCGCAGCATCGCGCGTGGCGCGGCGAGCACGCAGGGAGTGAACTTGCCGCCGATGCCCAGCTTCAGCGCCAACTTCGGCCGCATGCGCGCATTTTGCGGCGCTGCGGAAGTGATGCCGATCCGGCGCTTGCAGATCGAGATTCCGGTCCAGAAGCGCGACCCGATTCGCGACGCCGCCTACGTGTTCGCGTTAACGGATTTTGGGCCGCATTGCGGCACCGTTCGCTTCGAGCTGTTTTCCGAGAAGGCCGCGAACCGGGGCGACGTGCGCACGATCGACCCGGCGCTGTTCACCAAGATCGCCGACAGCTCGCGCTGACCGGCCCGAAACCGGTGAGAAGCGGGACGCCCAAGTGGGTCAGCGAGTACCCAACGTTTTGACAAGCTTGTTATAGACGCCCATCGTCAGGAGCGGCCCTGCCCACATCCCCACGAAGCGGCTGACCCTCGCATACCCCTTCAGTTCGGCTGCCAACGAGATGCCCATCGCTGCAAACGACGCGACGAGGAAGGCATTGGAGGGCACCTTGGCCGTTTGCTGCTCGATCATGCGGGTCAGCAGGCTCTCGCGATGCTCGGATCGGAACACGGCGGGCACTTCTGCCGCGGAGGACGCGACGCCGGCAAGAGGATTAACGTCGGGCTGCGTAGTCTGCGGGATGGACATACCGGTCGACCTTGCAAGCC
>DASVFC010000579.1:0-3482 GCA_036380235.1 Vicinamibacterales bacterium | reverse complement strand
GATCTCGCGCAGGTCGTCTCCGGCAGCAGGGTGGTCCAGCTCGATCGCCGGGCCCGCGCCATCCGCGACGAGGCCGGCGTCATGACCAAGTTCGGCGTCCCGCCCGCATCGATCCCGGACTATCTCGCGCTGGTCGGCGATTCCTCCGACGGTTATCCCGGCCTGGCCGGGTGGGGCGCCAAGTCCGCGGCCGCCGTGCTCGCCAAGTTCAAACACATCGACCAGATTCCGAGCGACTGGCGTACCTGGGGCGTCAACGTGCGCGCGGCGGCGCTGTCGATCACGCTCGAAAAGGATCGCGCGCTGGCGATGTTGTTCCGGGATCTCGCGACGCTACACACCAACATCGCGGTGTTCGAATCGGTCGACGAACTCGAATGGAAAGGTCCGACGCCGGCGTTCGAGCCGTTCAAGAAACGCTTTGACGAGGCGCCGACGAACTGACTCTAGTCTAGTATTCATCGCATGAAAATCCTCAGCCGGCGGGAACTGTTGCAGCTGAGCGCATCAGCCGCGGCACTGGCTGCGTTCGATGGTCCGGCAGCGGCGCAAACGGCGGCGCCGGCCTCCTTACGATTATTTCCCTCGTTCACGTCTGCCCGCGTCAAGACGTCGGGCGCCGAAATCAACCTTGTGCACGCCGGTTCCGGCCCGCCATTGCTGTTGCTGCATGGTGCGCCGCAGACGCACGTCTCGATGCGGTTGCTTGCTGCGGATCTGGTGAAGGACCACACGGTGATCGTCCCGGACTTGCGCGGCTATGGAGACAGCAGCAAGCCGCCTGACGGCGAGAACCACGCCGGCTACTCGAAGCGCGCGATGGCGCTCGACCAGGTTGAAGTGATGCAGCACTTCGGCTTCAACCAGTTCGCCGTCGTCGGCCACGATCGCGGCGGCCGCGTCGCGCACCGGATGGCGCTCGATCATCCTGAAAAAGTCACGAAGCTGTGCGTGCTCGACATCGTGCCAACGCATTACCTCTACACGCACGTGACGATCGATTTCATCCAGTCGTACTTTCACTGGTTCAATAACGTGCGGGCGGCGCCGGCTCCCGAGAACGATCTGCTGAAGCAGTATGAGGCGCAGAAGGCGCGCGCCACCAACGAGGTGCAGCTCGAATACCTGCGCACTGCCAGCCTGCCTGAAAACATTCACGCGATGTGCGAGGACTACCGTGCCGGCGCGTCAATCGACTTGCAGCACGACGAAGCCGATTTGTCGAAGACGATCGCGTGCCCGCTGCTGACCCTGTGGGGACTGAAGGGACCGATGGGCCGCATCTTCGACGTGCTGGCGATCTGGAAGCAGAAGGGCGCCAATGTCGCCGGCAGGGGACTGCCCGGCGGCCACAACCTGCAGGAGGAAATCCCTGGGCAGGTGCTCGCGGAATTGCGCCCGTTCCTCCGTGGCCAGTAGGTGACCGCGCGCCGGTATTGACATGCTACGTTCGTAGCACTATGCTGCGGACGTAGCATGACCGCCACTGACAAACTCAGCCGCCGCGAACGCGAGATCATGGACGTGTTGTACGCCCTGGGCGACAATGCGTCCGCCGACGAGATCCGGGCGCGACTCACGGATCCCCCGACCTATTCAGCCGTCCGCGCGATGCTGGCCAAGCTCGAGGCCAAGGGTGTCATCCGCCATCGCGCGGAGGGGCTTCGCTATGTCTATTCCCCGGTGACGTCGAAGATGGCCGCCCGGCGGAAGGCGGTCAGCAACCTGATGCGGGTGTTCTTCGGCGGTTCACCGGTCGAGGCGGCCACGGCGCTGCTCAAGCAGGAACAGTGGAGCGACGAGGAGCTCGAGGCGCTTCGGCACGAGATCGACCAGGTTCGCAAGCAACGGAGGAAGTGACCATGACCTCGATGTCGGACGTGGCGTTGTTGTTGTCGGAGACGATCGAGCTGTCGCTGTTGGCGAAGGCCACCATCATCCTGGTGGCGGGGCTTGTCGTCACGCAGCTGGCGCGCACCGCCCGCGCCTCGGCGCGTCACCTCGTCATCGCTGGATCGTTCGGGGCGTTAATCGCGCTGCCGATCTGGCTGGCGGCCGCGCCGGCGATGACCATCGACGTTCCGGTCACGCCCACTGTGAATGCCGCGACGATGGTGCGAATGGATCCAGCCGTCGCGCAGCCATCCGTTGATACGGCCTCAGCACCGCCACAGCGGCAATGGTCCGTGATATCGCCGGGCGATGCGCTTCGCGGCTTATGGCTGTTGGGCGCGGTAGCTTTTCTCATCCCGGTCGCCGCAGTTGCACTGAAGTTGTCGATGATTCGACGCACCGGCCTGCCCACAGCGTGGCGGCGCGGCGAGATCGCCGAGCTGGCGCGGCAACGCGGCGTCAATCGAACCGTTGACGTGATCGAACACGAAGCGGTCCCGGGTCCCATGACTTTCGGCGTCTTCCGGCCGGTGATCGTACTGCCGCCCGATGCGCGCGAGTGGAGCGACGCCCAACTGCGGCGCGCGCTGATGCACGAACTCGAACATATTCACCGAGGAGATTGGCTCATGCAGATCCTGGCTCGCGTCGTTGCGGCGTGCTACTGGTTCCACCCGATGGTGTGGATGGCGTGGCGCCGTCTGTGCCTCGAAGCGGAGCGCTCGTGTGACGATGCGGTGGTGTTGAGCGAAGAGCGCGAGGATTACGCCGAGCAGCTGGTGACGCTGGCGCAACGAATGTCGGCAACGCCGGTGCAGCCGTTACTCGGCATGGCCAACCGCAGCGATCTCTCCACCCGCGTCACCGCGGTGCTCGACGATCGGCTGCGCCGCGGCCGCGCCGGGTTTGCACTCGCCGCCGGCACGCTGGCGGCCGCCGCGGTGATCGTCGTCACCGTAGCGCCCGTCCGCGCGGTTGCGCGCGAGGACGCTGCCGCCGTCGCGGCAGCAGAGCAATCATCGCGGCGCGGCAACGTCCGTCCCGGCGAGCGGCGCGAACGCGCGCTCGATCAAGAGCTGTACGAAGCGGCGCTCGCGGGCGATCTAGACGGCGTAAAGGAAATGGTCGAAGCCGGGGCGAATGCCAACGCGGTCATTCAAGGTGACGGCAGCCCGCTGATTGCCGCGGCGCGATCGGGGAACATTCAGATTGCGCAGTACTTGCTCGATCACGGCGCCAACGCGAACGAACCGGTCCCCGGCGATGGCAGCCCGTTAATTGTCGCGGCACAGAACGGCCGCATCGATCAGGTGGTGTTGCTGGTGCAGCGTGGCGCCGACGTCAACCTCGCGGTTCCCGGTGATGAGAATCCGTTGATGGGCGCCGCCGAGAACGGTCGTCTCGAGATCGTGAAGTTCCTCGTCGAACGAGGTGCGGACATCCACGCGCGCATCTGGAACGAGCGCTATGACGGCCGCGGCGAGTGGCGAACCGCGTTGAGCCAGGCGCGCAAGAACCGCCACAGCAACGTGGTCCAGTACCTCGAATCGCTCGGCGCCCGGGAGTAGCTAATACTCGCTGAAGATGCG
>DASVFC010000578.1:0-5764 GCA_036380235.1 Vicinamibacterales bacterium | reverse complement strand
CAGGCGTGGCGAAAAGCGGCGAGACCGTGCTGGTCGACGACCGGATTGATGAAATGCACATTGTCGCCATACAACATCGGCAGCTCAACGAGCGCCGCATTGCGGTCCACAGAGACGCGCTCGTAGAAGTTTTTGATACGGAGCGGAAGGCTCGCGGCCTGCTGCATCGCTGCTTCTCCAGAAAGGAACGCGCTCACGATTCGAAATGACGGGCAATCAACCAGCGTCCGGGGAGCACGTGGCGAAGGCGCATCAGCCACTCCTGCGCCGCCGGCCCGACAACGTAACGCAGCTTGCGCCGCCGGCTGGCGATGATGGCCGCGACCAGCCTGGCCGCCTGTTCGGGTTCTGCTCCCGCAGTTTCATCGCGCGCGGCAATCGCCAGCGCGCGGTCCGCGCGGTCCGCATACACAGAGCCGTTGTGATCCGCGACCCGCCGCGCGTTCGTGAAGCCGGTGCGGAAGTCGCCCGGTTGCACCACCACCACGTCGATGCCGTACGGCCGCACCTCCGCATGCAGCGCTTCGCTCAAGCCTTCGACCGCGAACTTGCTGCCGCTGTACCAACCCTGGAATGGCAGCGAGAACTCGCCGGCGATGGAGGTGACGTTGATGATCAAGCCGCGTTGCCGGCTCCGCATCAGCGGCAACACCCGCCGGCACACACGCATCACGCCGAAGACGTTGGTGTTGAACTGCGCCTGCGCGAGTTCGATCGGCGTGTCTTCGATGGCACCCGCGATGCCGAAGCCGGCGCAGTTCACCACCACATCGATCCGCTGTTCGTGGCGCCACACCTCGTCGATCGCCTTCGCCACCGACGCCTCGTCGTCTACATCGAGCGTCAACGCGACGGCGCCGCTGCCGGCAGCAACGGTGCCGCGGCGGCTGGCCGCGTAGACACGATGGCCGAGTTGGGCGAGATACGCCGCGATCGCAGCGCCCAGCCCGGAGGATGCGCCGGTGACGAGAACGACGCCGGTCAGACCATCCTCGCCTGAAGCAGACCCTTGGCACGCATGGCAGGCACGAAGACGTCCTCGATCACCTGCAACGCCTCGTCCAGAATCTCGCGCGTGTGTAACGCCGTCACACTTGCACGGAATCGCGCCTGGTCGAGCGGCACGGTCGGGTAATCGACGGGGGTCACAAACAAACCGCGCTCTCGCAGCGACAGGCCAAGCTCGTAGAGCAACGCGCGGTGTTCGCCGACCACGATCGGTACGACGTAGCTGGTCGAGGTGCCGGTGTTGATGCCGAGCGACTGCAGCTGCGTCCGGAAATAGGAGCCGTTGTCCCACAACTGGGTACGGCGCCAGGGCTCGGTCTGCATCACGTCGATGACAGCTGACGCCGCTGCGACGACCGACGGCGGTAACGCGCACGTGAAGCCGTACGGATTGGCGTAAAACCTCAGGTACTCGATCAAGTCGGTCGGTGCGGCAGCGAAGCCGCCGCCGCAGGAGAACGCCTTCGACAGGGTGCCGTATTGAACGCCGACGCGGTCGCGCACCCCATAGTGCTCGACCACACCGCCGCCGGTGGCGCCGCAGCACAAGATCGAGTGCGCTTCATCGACGAACATCCCGACGCCGTGGCTTTCGGCGACATCGAGCAGCGCCGGCAGATCGGCCATGTCGCCGTCCATCGAATACAAGCCGTCGACGAAGATCAGCCGGCGCGACCCATCGTTCGCCGACAGGATCTCGTCGAGCGCGCGCGGGTTGTTGTGCTCGAAGAATGCGACGCGCGCGCCGCCCACCTTCAAACCGTCCACCATCGAGATGTGCGCCCGGGCATCAACGATGGCGACGTCGCCCTTGCGCATCAATCCCGCCGCCGAGCCGAGCGCGCCGCCAAATCCGCTGTTGAAGATCAGCACGGACGGGTAACCCGTCAACGCCGCCAGCTTGCGCTCGAGCTGTTGGTGGAGGCCGCTCTTGCCCGACAGGATCGGCGAGCCGCAAGCGCCGCTGCCGTAGTCATCGAGCGCCTGCTTCGCCGCGGCAATCACCGCGGGATGCTTGACCATCCCGAGATAGCCGTACGACGTCATGTTGATCACCCGCTTCGCGCCAGACGCGGTCTGCACGTGATTGATCGCCGAGGCCGCGTCCAGCATCACCGGTTCGTACAGCGCCGTGGCCCACGCGGTGTCGCGGCGCCACGCCACGTAGTCGGCCGGAGGCGTCAGCGGATTATCGCTGTCGGAGTAGTAGAAGTCCGCGAGGCTGTACTGATTCGGGTTCCATTCCATGGGTCATTTCCTTCGCAAGAGTTCCAGCACCGTCCGCCACGGCAGCGCCAGTTGGCCGGAGAACGATCGCGGTACGATGTCCGGTTCGATGCCCAGCACCTGCTGCGGCTCAGGACCGGGCGCGCGGTAGGTGCCAAAGACGTGGTCCCACAGCATCAGGTTCATCGCGAAATTGCTGTTGCCCTCGCGCTTGTCGAGTGAGTGATGCAGCCAGTGCACAGCCGGCGTGGTGACGATGCCGTCGAGCCAGGCCGGAGTACGCATGCTGACGTTCGCATGCTGGGTCTGCGCCGCAAAATTGCCGAAGCCCGTCACCCAAAGCAGCACCGGCCATGGCGCGCCGACGGCAAGCAGCGCCGCGACCGACATGAACGTTGCGCTGCCGATGTCCAGCGCGTGAATGCGCGTCGTCTTGAAGAACGTCATGCGCTCGGTGCTGTGATGGAGGGCATGGAGAGGCCACAGCGCCGGCACCGTGTGCACGGCGCGATGCTGCCAGTAGATGAAGAATTCGCTGATCACCAAGCCGAGTGCCACTTGCGCAAGCAAGGGCCACGACTCGGGCCAGATTGCCCAAACCGGTTCGGCGAGCAACGCCTGTGCAAGCCAGGTGCCTCCAAATGTGCCCAGGCCGAAACCGAGGAACAGGTGACCGAGGTCCTGCCACCACTGCCCGTCGGCGACCAGCCATGCCGGCTGCAGCGGCGCGGATCGCTCGAGCACCACGAGGCACGCGCCGACCACCACCGTCACGATGGCCAGGCTGGTCGCGCCTTCGTAACCCAGCGCGATGCCGGCGTAGACGGCGCCGAGACCGCCGGCGAAGACGGCCGTCCACAGTCCACCGCTCATGGCGCAAGGCCCAGCTCCTCGCGGCGCTCGTAGATATACGAGATGCCGTCGAAGAACGTGCTGCCGCGATCCACCATGATGGTCTGGCCGCTGACGCCGTCGAACAGGCCGCTGCAGAGCGCAAATGCCGCGCGGCCGACTTCGTCGGGCCGCATGAACCACTCCTCGGTCACGAACTGCCGCAAGAATCCGTAGAAGTCTTCGCCGAAGGTGCCGTCGAACGACTCGGTCTTGATCGCCCGCGATCGCAGCGCGTTGATGATCACGCCCTCATCGCGCAGTCGGTAGGCCGCGTACTTCACCATCGTTTCCACTACCGCCTTCCCCGCCGCCACGAAGTCGTAGCCCGGCGTGAAGCGATCCGGACCGTCGGACGACATCACCACCACGTAGCGGGGATAGGCGCCGCAGATCTCGCGAATCACCGTCAGGTACTCGAAGGTCGGCCACGCCGTACCGCGCATGCTCTTCAGGAACCCTCGCTCGGTGTACTGCTCGAGCCCGCCGACCACCAGCGATACCGACGCGTTGCTGATCAGCGCATCCACCTTGCCGAATCGCTCGCGCACTTCGGTGATCAACGCAGTGGTGTCTTCCGATCGCGTCACGTCGGCGCGCATGATCATCGGCGGCGGGCCGCCCGCCCGGATGATGCGATCGGTGACCTCGTCTTCGTCGGCGCTGCCCCAGGCGTAGCTCAGCACCGTCTGCGCGCCGTGCGCAGCGAACACCAGTGCCGTTGCCAGGCCGAGACCGCGCGTGCCGCCGGTGATGACCACCACGCGGCCGGCGTAGCTGCTCACTGCGCGACTTTCTGATCGGCCATCGCGCCGGTCTTGATGTCGTGCAGCAGATTGACCAGGCCGTCGAGATTCGTCAGCTTGTTCAGTTCCGTTCGCGGCACCTTGACCTTCAACTCGCGCATCGCGCCCGACACGACTTCGACGATGTCGAGGCTGTTGGCGCCGTAGTCTTTCATCGAGCGCTGCGGATCGATCGTTGCCGGATCGAGTCCGTCTACCGAGGACGCAAGATGTCTGGCAACGACGGCAAGCACTTCTTCACGGGTCATGGTTGTCTCCTTGTCACGAGCGAATGGATGTGGCGTTCCTGATACAGCCGGCTGAAGTTCTCGTAGAGTCCCGCACCGCGATCGACGGTCACCACCTGGCCGCCGAGCGCGTCCATCAGTCCGGAACAGACGCCGACGATCGCGTCGGCCACGACCTCGGGCGGCGTCAGCACATCGGGTTCAAACTGGCGGACGAACGTCGCGAATTCGGCGCCAAACGTATCGGCGAGCGACGTGGTATCGACGAACCGCGTGCGCACCGCGTTGACGGTCGTGCCTTCCGGGCTCAGGCGGTAATGCAGATAGCGGCATAGCGTTTCCAGCGTCGCCTTCGCGGTGGCGATCAGGTCGTAGCCGGCGTGCATGCTGTCGGCGCCTTCCGACGACACCGCAACGACGTAGCGCGGCGCCTTGCCGAACAGTGTTCGAGCGGCCATGGTGTGCGCCACCAGCGGCCACGCCGAGTAGTCGATGCCGGCATGCAACGCCTTCCTGGAGTAATCGTCGACGCCCTTGACGGTGGCGCCGAATGCGGCGTTCGAGACGAAGACCTCGAGGCGATCGTGATCGCGGCGGATCCCCTCCATCACCGACATCACGTCATCGTCGCTGGCCGCATCCGCCTGCACGATGTTCGGCGCCGCGGCGCCCGCGCCGGTGAAGGCGTCGCAGATCGCGGCCTCGTCGGCAGAGCCCCATTTGTGCGTCAGCGTGACGCGGGCGCCGCGGCGACCGAAGGCGAGGCCGGTCGCAAGCCCGATGCCGCGAGTGCCGCCAGTGACGAGTACGGCGCGGCCGGTGAATTCATTCCACATATTCGTTCTCGATCCGCCGCGCTGCCGCGGCGAGCGTGAGCTGGTGCATCAGCGATTCCTGAGTGATCGATTCTTCGAACGCCTGTCGCCGCCGCAGCGACAGGGTGCGTTTGAGGGCCGTGATCGCCGTCCGCGGCTTGTCGGCGATCCGTTCTGCAATGTCGAGAGCGGTGGCGTTCACTTGCTCCCGCGGCACGACGTGATTGATGCCGGTGCCGGCAAAGCGGCTACCACGACGGAGCTCGCCGCTGTAGAGGAGCTCGTGGGCGATCGACGATGACAGAGTGTGTTCGCAAAGACGCGTGGTGCCCATCCCCGGCGTGAAGCCGAGGTTCATGAACGTAAACCCGTATCGGCTCTCTTCGGCGATCACGACGATGTCGGCGGCGAGGCCGAGCGCGAAGCCGCCGCCGGTGGCATGACCGGCCATCGCCGCCACGACAGGGACTTCACAGTCGAGCAGCAACTTCGGCAACACGATGTCTGCGGGTCGCACTTCTCCCGCAGCCAGTCGCATCAGCAGGTCGCGTGGCGCGCCGGAGGAAAACGTGTCGCCCTCCGCGGTCAACACCACGACATGTGCCTGGCGCGCGCTATCAATGGCCGCGAACACTTCGCGAAGCCGGCCGACCATCGCTTCGCCAAGCGCGTTGGCATTCGCCGGATCGGCGAGCGTGATGCGGGCGACGCCGCGGTGCAGGGTCAGTTCGACCACGGCGCTTCTCCGGCGACGAAAGCGTTCCAGCGTTCACGGACCGCCGGCTCGTGC
>DASVFC010000577.1:0-3573 GCA_036380235.1 Vicinamibacterales bacterium | reverse complement strand
TTGTCCACGTCGAGTTGTGGTACCACGTGGGCGCGAAGAACGAGAAACCCGGCCGCACCGGCTTCGCGCATTTCTTCGAGCACCTGATGTTCAAGGGCTCGCGCAACGTCGAGCCCGAGCAGCACACGTCGATCATCGCGTCGATCGGCGGCCAGGCCAACGCCTACACCAACGAAGACACCACGGTGTTCTGGCAGACGCTGCCCGCGCAGTACCTGCCGCTGGTGATGTGGATGGAAGCCGATCGCATGGCGTCGCTGCGCATCGACGAACAGACGTTCCGCAACGAACGCGAGGTGGTGAAGGAAGAGCGGCGCATGCGCATCGAGAACCCGCCGTACGGGTTGCTCCAGGAGCTGATCATCGCCAACGCGTTCGAGGTGCATCCCTACAAGCACCCGGTAATCGGCAGCATGACCGATCTCAATGCCTCGACCATCGACGACGTGCGCGACTTCTATAAGACGTACTACGTGCCGAACAACGCCACCTTGATGGTGGTCGGCGATTTCGAGGTGGAGACCGTCACCAATCTCGTGAATCAGTACTTCGCACGCATTCCGAAAGGCGCGCCGGTGCCTCGCGACATCCCGCAGGAGCCGAAGCACACCAAGGAAAAGCGCGTGAACCTCGAACAGCCATGGCCGTTGCCGGCTGTGGTGGTGACGTATCACGTGCCCTACAACGGCCATCCGGATTCGTATCCGATGTTCGTGATGTCGAAGACGCTGTCTGACGGGCAGACGTCGCGCATCTATCGCAAGCTGGTCTACGAGACCGGCCTGGCGCTGACCGCGTTCGGAAGCAGCAGCTTCCTCGAACAACCCGGCATCTTCTCGGCTGTGGCGCTGGTCAATCCCGGCAAGTCGGTGGATCAAGTGGAGAAGGAGCTGATTGCGCAGTTCGATCGCCTGAAGACCGAGGGCATTACCGAACGCGAACTGCAGCGCGCCAAGAACCAGTTCGCGCGCGATTACATCGTCAGCCGCCTGTCGATCAAGGAAAAGGCGTCGCAGCTGGGCCACGCCGAGGTGATCCAGAAGGACATGGCGTCCGCCGATGGCGAGTTCGACACCTTCCAGAAGGTGACGCTCGAGGACATCAAGCGCGTCGCCAGCACCTATTTCGTGCCTGAAGGCCGGATGGTGATGCGCATCATGCCGCGAGGTGGAATGTGAGCGCGAAAGCGATCGGCGTGATTTGCGTGTTCAGCGGCCTCACGGCAGTGATGGCAGCTCAGCCCGCACTGAGCAGTCGCGACTCGAACGCGGTCGTGAGTGAGAGATCGCGCGGCCAGGCGCCGCAGCCTCGCGTCGAAGGCTGGCCCAGGGAGAACCCGCCGCGGCCGTTACCCGCGCGACCAGTGACGTTCCCCGCCTACGAAATCCGCAAGCTCGCTAATGGTATGCAGGTGGTGCTGGTGCACCAGACCGAGCAGCCGGTGATCAGCGTGCGCATGATCATCCGCGCCGGGGCGGCGCAGGACCCGAAGGGCAAGAACGGCCTTGCCATGTTGACGGCGACACTGCTCGACCAGGGCGCCGGCAGCCGCAATGCGGAACAGATCGCCGAGCAGATTGATTTTGTTGGCGGCGCGCTCGGAACCGGTGCCGGCACCGATCTCACGTATGTCAACGCCGTGGTCATGAACGACAGCTACACGGTGGCGCTCGATCTGGTATCAGACATCGTGCAGCGGCCGACCTTCGCACCCGAAGAGATCGAGCGACAGCGGCAGCAGGCGTTGTCGTCGTTGAAGGTGTCTGCTGAAGATCCGGAAGCGGTCGCGAGCCAGGTGATCGATCGGCTGATCTATGGCTTTCATCCGTACGGCCTGCCTGGCAACGGCACGGGGCAGTCGCTGATGAGCCTGACGCGACAGGACTTCGTCGATTTCCATCGCCAGTACTTCGTTCCCAACAACGCGCTCGTCGCGGTGGTCGGCGATATCAGCGCCGCCGACGCGATGGCGGGCCTCGAGAAGGTGTTCGGTTCGTGGAAGCCGGCGGAAGTGCCGGCGCAAACCGTCACCGAGCCGCCGGACGCGACGCGGCGCGTAATCGTGGTCGACAAGAAGGACGCGGTGCAGACAGAAATCCGTGTCGGCCACATCGCCATCCCGCGCAAGCACGCCGACTATGAAGCCATCGACCAGGCGGTGAAGATTCTCGGCGGCGAAGGCGCGAACCGGCTGCAGCAGGTTCTGCGTTCACAGAAGCAGCTGACCTACGGCGCGTCGGCGGATCTCGAGACATACAAGCTGGCCGGTGCGGTGGTGGCGGAAACCGACACCCAGACCGCTAACACCGCTGAAGCGCTGCGCGTGGTGGTCGACGAGTTCACCCGTCTGCAGCGCGAGCGCGTGTATGACGAAGAGTTGATGGGCGCGCAGAACTACATGGTCGGGCATTTCCCGCTGACCATCGAGGTGCCGGACGCCATCGCCACGCAGGTGCTGAACCAGTTGTTCTACGACCTGCCGGTGGAGGAACTGCCGCGATATCGCGAGCGCGTGCTGCGCGTGACGCCGGACGAGATTCAGCGCGTGGCGCGCTGGTTCATCCGCCCGGCACAGTTGTCGATCGTACTGGTCGGCGACGCCGACAAGTTCGTCAACGACCTGAAAGGTGTCGGCTTTGCCACCTTCGAGCGCATCCCGATCGATCAGATCGACTTGATGTCGGTGGACTTGAAGAAGAGCCCAACACGGCCCGGCCTGAATTGAAGCGGGTGATGCTGTCGTGCGGCGAAGCGTCCGGCGATCTTTACGCCGGCGCGCTCGTCGACGCGTTACGCCGCCGCGAGCCGGACATCGATGTCTTCGGCCTCGGCGGCGAGCGCTTCAAAGCCGCGGGCGGCCGGTTGATCGCCGACTTCCACGGCCTCTCCGTCACCGGCCTCACCGAAGCCCTTAGCGTAGTACCCCGATCGTTCGCCACCATGCGGCGGTTGGTGGCCGCCGCGAAAGCGCAGCAGCCGCACGCGTTGGTCGTTATCGACTATCCGGACTTCAACTTCCGTTTGATGTACCGGATCAAGAAGCTCGGCATTCCGATCATCTATTACATCAGCCCGCAGCTCTGGGCATGGCGCGCCGGCCGCATGCGGGTCATGAAGCGTGTAGTGGACCGGGTGCTGCCGATCTTTCCGTTCGAGGAAGCGCTCTACCAGCGCGAGAAGATGGACGTGCGTTTCGTCGGCCACCCGCTGATCGATCTGGCAAGGGCGAAACAGGACCGCGAGTCGTTCCTGAGACGGCTGCATCTCGATCCATCGCGACCGGTCCTGGCGCTGCTGCCAGGCAGCCGCGCCAACGAGCTGGATCAGCTCGGTCCGGTGCTGGCCCAGGCGATTCCGCTGATCGCCAATCAGGTCGCCGGCGTGCAGTTCGTGATCGCGCGTGCGCCGAACCTTCACGATGGGCATTTCGACGTGTTTGGCATCCCGGCCGCAACCATCCGCATCGTCGATGGCGAAACAGACGATGTGTTGAATGCCAGCGATGCGGTGATCACGGCGTCGGGAACGGCGACCGTGCAAACGGCGTTGCATGGCAAGCCGATGGTGGTGGTC
>DASVFC010000576.1:0-4852 GCA_036380235.1 Vicinamibacterales bacterium | reverse complement strand
CTCGAACGCCCCGATGCGTCGGTGGCCTGGGGCGACACGGTGGAGGGGCCGGCCAGCGATCTGTTCGATCTGCAGAAGCGGCTCGCGACGATGCTCGGCAACGCGATCGCCGATCAAATTCCGTCCGGCGAGCGTGCCACGCCGGCAGAACCGATAACCAGCAGTGAACCGGCGCAGATTGCGTATTGGAAGGGCAGGGCGCTCATCGATCGCCGGGACCTGACCGGCAACATCCAGGCCGCGCTCGCCGAGTTCGATGTTGCGATCGCCGCCGATCCCACCTTCGCGCTGGCCCACGCCGGCATCGCCGAAGCGCAGTGGCAGATGTATTTGAGCACCAACGACAAGATGTGGGCAGAACGGGCGATGCAGGCGACAAAACGCGCGTTGGCACTGGAGCCCGATCGTCCCAGCGTGCGATACACCGCGGCGTTGACGTTATTTCGCGGCGGTCAGTATGCGGAAGCGAGGAGCGAGGTCGAGCGCGCGATTGCCTTGCAGCCCAACTACGAAGACGCCATGCGTTTGCGCGCCACCATCCTGATGCGCCAGGGAGACGTTGACGGCGGCCTCGCTGAGTTCAGAAAGGTGATGGCGTTGCGGCCCAACGCGGTTGCCGTGCACACCGAAATGGCAGTCGCACTCTATAACGCGTCGCGATTCGAGGATGCGCTGGCCTCGCTCGAGCGCGCCATTGCGTTGTCACCGGCCTCTGCCGTCAACCTGACCCGGGCGGGCGCGACGGCTCAACAACTTGGCGACACCAAGAAGGCGCTCGAGTATTACGAGCGTGCCAACGCGATTCAGCCGCGCGCCGACACGTTCTCCAACATGGGAACGATCTATTACGGTCTCGGCGATTACGCCAAGGCGGCCACCGCGTATGAAGGGTCGCTCCTCATTCGCGCGACGAGTGCGATCACCAACCGCAATCTCGGCGACGCCTACATAAAATTGGGCCGCCTCGCCGACGCACGCCTCGCCTATCGCCGCGCGGTGACCCAGGCGGAGGCAGAAGTGTCGATCAGCCCGTCCGACGCCAGGGCCATCGCGCGCCTCGCCGTCTACCAGGCCAAGGCCGGGGACGATGCTGCCGCGGTGCGAACCATTCGCCGCGCTCTGTCGCTCGCGCCGAAGGACGCGCAAGTGATACATCGCGAGGCAATCGTGCATGCCATCGCCAATCGGCCGGAGCCGGCCATTGCCGCCATCGAACGCGCGATTGCCAATGGTCTGTCACCACGGACGGCGACGGAAGAGGAAGATTTCGTTAAGCTTCGAGCCTTGCCGCGCTTTGCGGCATTAGTTGCAACCCCAACTGAGGAGAGACGATGACCAAGAAGAAGGGCAAGCCGGCCGCCAGGAAGGCGACAGTGAAGAAAGGGACGAAACCAACGGCGAGGGCCGTCGCGCGTCCGGCCGCGCGCACGGCGTTGAGCACCGGTGGCTCGGGCCCGGCGTCTCAGATCACCATCTTCTTGTTCCGCACCGGTTCGGGGAACAAGATTCGCACGTCGCCGCAGCGTGCGTATGCGGGCCCCGGCAAGGTGGAATGGACGGTCGTCAACATGATCGACGGCAGCGACGTTCCGGTCCGCATCACCTGGCCAAACGGCAGCCCGTGGCAAAAGGAGTCGATCGAGTTCCGCAATTACCACGTTGAAAGCGCCGACGGGGTGAAGCCCGACGTCTACAAGTACGTGGTCCACGCCTTCGACACGCAGGAAGATCCCGAGATCGAATTTCCGCAGAATTAGTCCCGCAAAACAGCCGGGGTTTGCGTCAGCAAGCCCCGGTTACATTTCCGTCATCGGTGCTATCCTCTCGCTGCCTCAGCCCCAGGCCCCCGTGCAAATAGACGCAACCGTCGGCCCGTACCGGATCCTCCGCCACCTCGGAAGCGGCGGCATGGGCGAAGTGTGGCTGGCCGAAGACACGCGTCTCGATCGCCTGGTCGCGCTCAAGATGGTTCGCGCCGCCGACACCGCGGACGAGGCGTCGCGCACGCGATTGCGGCGAGAAGCGCGCGCCGCCGCTGCCCTCAATCATCCGCACATCGCCACCGTGCATGACGTCATCGACAACGACGGCCAGGTGGTGATCGTGTTCGAGTACGTCGAGGGTGAGACCCTGCACGAGATGCTGAAGCGCGGACCGCTGTCGCCGCCGGAGGCTGTCGGCATCGCGACGCAGATCGCCAGGGCGCTCGTTGCCGCACATTCGCACGGCATCGTCCACCGCGATCTCAAGCCGGCTAACGTGATCGTCGGCTCCGGCGGGCACGTCAAGGTGCTCGACTTCGGCATCGCGCGGCTGCTGGCGGTGGGGACGACCCACTCCACGGTCTCACCGCAGTCGAGCGTGGTCGGTTTCATCGGCACGCCAGGCTACGCGGCGCCGGAGCAGATGGTGTCTGCGGCGGTGGACGAGCGCGCCGATCTTTACGCCCTGGGTGTGCTCTTGTTCGAGATGATCACCGGCCGCCGGCCGTTTCCAGGCAACGACCCGGTCGCACTGGCGAGCTCAAAGTTGTCCGCCGACGCGCCACCGTTGTCGTCGGCGGGAACGATGGTGCTGCCGGTACTCGAACGGTTCGTCGCATCGCTGCTCGCGCGCGAGCGCGCCGATCGACCGGCGTCGGCGGCGGCGGTGCTAACGCAATTACAGGAGATGCAGACCGGGCATCAGGGCCATGACCGCACGCGCGGCCGCCGCTGGTGGCGGTCGGTCGCCGCGGTCGTGATATTGGCCGCGGTGGCGTGGTTCGGCGCCAACGAACTGGATCGCCTGGTCGAGCGGCAACCAGTCATCGATCCATCGGCGCCGCCCGTGATCGCGGTGTTGCCGCTGACCAACGTGAGCGGTGATCCCACCAAGGACTATATCGCTGCCGGCATTGCCGAGAGTTTGATCTCGAGTCTCGGGTCGTTGCCCTCGGTCACGGTCTTGTCGCGCGCCTCCGTCACCGAAGCCCGCTCGCGCGCCAAAGACGAGGCCGGACTGGCGCGAGATCTCGGTGCCACCTACCTCGTCAACGGCAGCGTCCAGGAATCGAATGGCACGTTGAGGATTTCCCTCAATCTTGTGAAGCCTGATCGCACGCTCGCATGGGGCAACTCCGTCGAGGGGCCTTTCGACCGGATCTTCGAATTGCAGTCCCGCTTGGCGAACGCACTGACGAGCGCGCTGGTGGTGCGCGTCTCCGCATCCGAGCTCGAGCGCATGAATGCTCAACCCGCCGCAAATCCTGCCGCGCTGCAGGCGTACTGGCAAGGCAAAGCGTTCTGGGACCGCAGGGATGTCAAAGGCAACCTGGAGGCAGCGGCGTCGGCTTTGATGCAAGCGATTGCATTCGACAAGGATTTCGCTTTGGCGCACGCCGCGTTGGGCGAGGTGTATTGGCATCAGTATTCAGAGACGAGGGATGCCGCTTGGGTCCAGAAGGCGATGACCGAAGGGATGACGGCGTTGCGTCTCGACCCCGATCGCCCAGAGGTGCGTCTGGCGTTGGCGGCGACGCTGGCGGGTACTGGGAAAGAGGACGAGGCAATCGAGGAGCTACGAAAGGCGCTTGTACTCAGGCCGACATATGACGACGCAAGGCGCCGGTTGGGCCAGGCGCTCGCGCGTCGCGGCAATCTTGACGAAGCCATCGCCGAATTCCAAAAGGCAATCGCATTACGGCCAAACTATTGGGGCCACTATGCAGACTTGGGACTGGCCCTGTATAACGCGGCGCGTTATGAAGAAGCGGCCAGAGCATTCGAGCAACAGGTGGCGCTTCAACCCGACAGCTTCATCGGCTTCCAACAGTTGGGCACGGTGCATCACGCATTGGGGAATACAGAGAAAGCTTTGGAAAACTATCAACGCTCCATTGAAATCCGGCCGTCACTTGGTGCCTTTAGCAATATCGGCGCGATTCATCATGCGCGTGGCGAATTCGACAAGGCGGTTGAAGCCTACCTGCAGGGCATTGCGATACGCCCGAATGTTGCTGAGGCACATCGCAACCTCGGTGACGCTTACCGAAGTATGGGTCGCGCGACGGACGCCCGCGCCGCCTATCGCAACGCCGTCGAGCGCTCGGAAGCGGATCTGAAAGTTAATCCGAAGAATGCCCGAACCATAGCCACGCTCGCGTTGCATCTTGCGAAAGCTGGCGAGGACGCCGCTGCCGACCGGCGAATCGCCGAAGCCCTCGCACTTGCTCCGCGTGACGTGCAGGTGGTGTACACGGCGGCTGCCGTGGAATCGTTGCGCGGCCGCACCGAAAGCGCGCTTCGCCATTTGGTCGAGGCCGTTGCGGCTGGTTATAGTCGCAGCGAAATCCTCGCCGACGATGACTTCGCCGCCCTTCGCAAGAATCAAACGTTCCGCACGTTGACAGCCAACCAAGGAGGAAAGTGATGGATGGTGTCTGGAGTTGGATTGTGGCGGCAGTTGCTGCCGTCATCGGCTACCTGGTTGGCCGTTCTCGAGCCACGGGCGGCGTTGCAACGACGAAGCATTTTCTGAAAATAAAAATCAAAAAAAATGGCTCAGACTATTCGAGCGAGACCGATCAGAAAAGGAAGCGCGTCCGTGGGCGCGACTTCGTCGACTGGCAGATCCATGAGCCGCCTGGGCAGGCGTTGCCTCAGGGCTCAGAAGTGTTCTTGCGTTTTGCCGCGGGCAGCCCGCTTATCCCGTCAGAGCCGACCGACCACGGCTCGCGTACGATCTCGAGCACGGTCAAACCCAATCAAACCCGCCAAGATTACGAGTACAAGGTTTATTACCGACTCAATGGCGCCGAATACTTACTTGAAGACCCGGTGCTGATTATCGAAGGGTGACGGCAACGTCAATC
>DASVFC010000575.1:0-6654 GCA_036380235.1 Vicinamibacterales bacterium | reverse complement strand
TTGTCCAGGGCGCGGATCAAGTGGTGCCGGTTGACGTCTATATCCCCGGCTGCCCGCCGCGGCCCGAGGCGCTGATCTACGGCCTCGTGCAACTGCAGAAGAAAATCGCCGCTTCGAAGCTCGATCAGACCCCGAAGGTCCGCATCGCATGACCGCTGAAGAAATCATTGCCGCGATCGCACCGGTCAATCCCGGTGCGACGTCCGAGGCGCTTGCCTCGGCCGACCTCGCGGTGACACCGACGATTCTCGTGCCGCGCGAGCAGCTGGTGGCGACGTGCCGCGCGCTGCAGGGGCCTGGGCTCGAGTTCGTCGCGTTCTCGGATGTGACGGCGGTTGATTATTACCCCACACGCACGCCGCGCTTTGACGTCGTTTATCACGTCGTCTCGCCGCACCGGCGGCAGCGAGTGCGCCTGAAGGTGCGCGTCGACGTCGATCAACCGATCGAGACGTTGTCGATGTTGTATCCCGGTGCCGGCTGGCCCGAGCGCGAGATTTACGATTTGTTCGGCATCGTGTTCGACGGCCACCAGGATTTGCGCCGGCTGATGATGCCAGAGGACTGGGAAGGCCATCCGCTGCGCAAGGACTATCCGGTGCAGCTCCGCAAGGACGCGCAGACCTACATGCCGCTGCAGGTCAGCGAAGAAGAGTTCAAGGCGAACATGGAGCGCGATCGCTATCAGCGCCAGGGTTCGCCGGCAGGAAAGAAGTGAGCCGGCTTCGTCTGGGCAGGCGGGCTGTTTAATGGGCGAGCCGCCTCGTCCCGCCGAAACTTCGACGAAGGCCGAGCGCGTCGTGCGTTCGCTCAGAGATGCAGCGGCCGCGCACGAGCGGATGACCGAGCATGCGTCCACGGTGGTCAGCGCGGCGCAGGCGATTGTCGCGGCGCTGACGCAGGGCCGCACGGTGTTTGCGTTCGGCAACGGCGGCAGTGCGGCGGATGCCCAACACTTCACCGCGGAACTGGTCGGCCGCTACGAGCGCGAGCGCAGGGCCTGGCCGGCGGTGGCGTTGACGACCGACACGAGCGCGTTGACGGCGATCGGCAACGACTACGGTTTCGATCGGGTGTTCGCGCGACAGCTTGAAGCGCTCGGCCGCGAGGGCGATGTCGCGATCGGCATCAGCACGAGCGGCAACTCGCCGAACGTGTTGCGCGGGCTGGAAGTGGCGAAGGCGCGTGGCCTGGTAACCATTGCCCTGACCGGCCGCGGCGGCACGGCGGGCACGCTGGCCGACCATCACATCGCCGTGCAGGAAGCGCGAACGTCACGGGTGCAGGAAGTTCATGCAACCGTGTTGCATGTGATTTGTGAGTTGGTGGAGCAGGAACTGAATGGCTGATCTCCGTACGGAAACGATGACCGTCAACATGGGGCCTCAGCACCCCAGCACGCACGGCGTGCTGCGGCTGGTGCTGGAGCTCGATGGCGAAACCGTCGTGTCCGTCCAGCCGACGATCGGCTACTTGCACACCGGCATCGAGAAGACCGCCGAGCAGAAGAAGTGGCAGCAGGTGATCCCGCTCGTCGAGCGCATGGACTACCTCGGCGCGCAGTCCAACAGCCTGGCGTTCTGCTTGTCAGTGGAGAAGATGCTCGGCATCGACGCAAAGATGCCCGATCGCATCAAGGCGATCCGCGTCCTTATCGCCGAGCTGCAGCGCATCAGCAGCCACCTCGTGTGGTTCGGCACCCACGCCATGGAAATCGGCGCCATCACCGGCCTCCTCTACGCCTTGCGCGAGCGCGAGCAGGTGATGAATCTCAACGAGCTGCTTGCCGGCTTCCGGTTCTTCCCGAGCTACATCCGTGTCGGCGGCCTGCGCGAAGATCTGCCGCGCGGTTTTCTCGAGGCGGTGAAGGACTTTATCGGCCGCTTCCCGGGCAAGCTCGACGAGTACGAGACGCTGATCACGAAGAACCCGATCTGGCTCGATCGCACGCGTGGCGTCGGCGTGATCTCGTACGAGGACTGCTGCAAGTGGGGCTTGTTCGGGCCGATCGCGCGCGCCGCCGGTGGCGATTACGACGTGCGCCGCGCCTTCCCGTATATCGATTACGACACCTACGAGTTCGACGTCATCGGCGCCTCCAATGGCGACGTCTACGATCGCTATCTGTGCCGCGTCGCCGAGATGCGCGAGAGCGTCAAGATCATCAACCAGGCGCTGGCCCGCATCACGCCCGTCGGCGTGTGGGGCGTCGACGACAAGCGCATCGTGCCGCCGCCCAAGGATCAGGTCTACACCGAGATGGAAGCGCTGATTCAGCACTTCCTGATTTACTCGCAGGGTTTCAAGGTGCCGGCGAGCGACGCGTATGTCCCGGTTGAGGGGCCGCGCGGCGAGCATGGCTGTTACGTCGTTAGCGACGGCACCAACCGCCCGTGGCGTGTGCACATGCGCGCGCCCGGTCTATATGCCTGCCAGGCCCTGCATAAGTTCGTTGTCGGAGGCATGATCGCGGACGTCATCGCCGTGATTGGATCGCTCGACGTGGTCATGGGAGACGTGGATCGATGAGTTTCCATCCGACGATGCCGTATGGGACCGAGCAGTGGCATCGCTCGATGCGGGCGACGCTGCCCGAGGGTCCCGAGTTCGCGTTCACGCCCGATAATCGCGCCCGGTTCGAGGAGTTCGCCTCGCACTACGCGCCGGAGCATCGCGTTTCGGCCGTGCTGCACGCGCTCTATTTAGTCCAGGACCAGCAGGGCCACATCACCAACAACGCGGTTCGCCACGTCGCCGAGGTGATTGGCTGCACCACCGCCGACGTTGAAGACGTCGTGTCGTACTACGTGATGTTCCACCGCGCGCCGGTGGGCAAGTACGTGCTGCAGGTCTGCACCACGCTGTCATGTGCGCTCGCCGGAGCCGAGCGCGTGATCGAAGAGCTCGAACACAAGCTCGGCATCAAGGTCGGCGAAACCGATCCGACCGGCCTGTTCACCATCCAGCAGATGGAATGTCTCGGCGCCTGCGATCGCGCGCCGGTGATGATGGTGAACAACAACGAGTGGCACGAGCACCTGCAGCCGGAGCAGGTCAGCGGCCTCGTCGATCGCATGAAGACCGACGGCATCAAGGCGCTCAGCAACTGCCATCTCTGCGAGCAGCGCGTCAGCGAAGGCAACAAGACGACCACGCCGGCGAAGTCGAAAGCTGTTCCCGACTACGAGCCCGTGCTCACGAAGTACGCGTTTACGCCGGGCGGTGGCGAACTCGATCACTACGTGAAGCACCAGGCCGGCTACGAGGGCCTGAAGAAGGCGCTGTCGATGGCGCCCGACGCGGTGATCGAAGAGGTCAAGAAGTCGGGGCTGCGCGGCCGCGGCGGCGCCGGTTTCCCGACCGGGCTCAAGTGGCAGTTCGTCGACAAGAAGTCGCCGAAGCCGAAGTACATCGTCTGCAATGCGGACGAGAGCGAGCCGGGCACGTTCAAGGATCACCTGCTCATGGAGCGCAATCCTCATTTGCTCGTCGAGGGTTGCCTGATCGGCTGCTACGCGATCGGCTCGAAGGCCGCTTACATCTACATCCGCGGCGAGTTCTACCACCTCTTCCCGACGATGCAGCAGGCGATCGACGACGCGCGTAAGGCAGGGTATCTCGGCAAGAACATCATGGGCTCCGGCTTCGACTGCGAGGTCTATCTGCATCGCGGCGCCGGTGCGTATGAAGCCGGCGAGGAGACGGCGCTGCTCGAATCGCTCGAAGGCAAGCGCGCCCAGCCGCGTTTCAAGCCGCCATTCCCCGCAGTCGAAGGCGCGTGGAAGTCCCCGACCGCTGTCAACAACGTCGAGACGTTGTGCAACGTGCCGCTGGTGATGACGCGCGGCGCCGACTGGTTTGCGGCGCTCGGTCCGGAGAAGAACGGCGGCCCGAAGCTGTTCTGCGTCAGCGGCGCGGTCAAGAACCCCGGCGTGTTCGAAGCGCCGATGAAGGTGACGCTGAAGGAATTGATTTACGACTACGCGGGCGGGCCGCTCGACGGCCACCACGTCAAGGCGGTGATCCCGGGCGGCTCGTCGGTGCCGATCCTGATGCCGGATCAGCTCGACATCCCGGCCAGCTTCGACGACGTGCAGAAGGCCGGGTCGTTGCTCGGCTCAGCGGCAATCATGGTGCTCGACGAGACCACCGATATGGTGTGGCTGGCCGAGAACCTGCTGCACTTCTATCGCCACGAGTCGTGCGGCAAGTGCACGCCGTGTCGTGAAGGCACCGACTGGTTGTACCGATTGCTGCACCGCATGATCGAGGGCAAGGCGACCGAGAAGGACATTCCGCTGCTGCAGAGCGTCGCCAACCAGATCAACGGCAAGACGTTGTGCGCGTTTGGTGATGCCGCGGCGACGCCCGTGCTGACGACGCTGAAGTGGTTCAAGCCGGAGTTCGAGGCCTACGTGAAGGGGACGCCGCCGCAGCCGGCCAGCTATCGCGGCAAGCCGCACTCGCCGCAGGCGTTCGAGGCGGCGAATGTCGACAAGCCGGTGGGGTCCCACTAAGTCATGGCAGACGCTCTCGCATTCCTGACGTCGCCGACGTTCATTGCCTATTCGATCATCATCGGTATCGTGTTCGGCGGCCTGCAGATCATGGCCGCGGTGATGGTCTACGCCGAGCGCAAGGTCGCGGCGTTCATGCAGCAGCGCTACGGTCCCTACCGGGTTGGACCGAAGGGGCTGCTGCAGCCAGTCGCCGACATTCTGAAGTTGTTCTTCAAGGAAGAACTGCGGCCGAAGGCGGCCGATGCGTTTCTGTTCTCGCTGGCGCCGATCATCTCGGTCGCCGCCGCCTACCTGGCGTTTGCGCCGGTGCCGTTCGGCGCGCCGACCACGTTCTTCGGCCTGCTCGATGAGCCGATGCCGCTGCAGGTGTCGGACGTCAACGTCGCGGTGCTGGTGATCTTTGCCGTCGCCTCGATGGGGGTTTACGGCATTGTGCTCGCCGGCTGGGCCAGCAACTCGAAGTACTCGCTGCTCGGCGGCCTGCGCTCGTCGGCGCAGATGATCAGCTATGAGCTGGCCTACGGTATGGCCCTGGCCACCGTCGTGATGATGGCCGGCTCGCTGTCGTTGAAGGAAATCGTCGATACGCAGTCGGGATACTGGTTCGGGTTCATCCCGCAGTGGTACATCTTCCCGCAGATGATCGGCTTCTTCGTGTTCGCGTGTGCGGGCGTTGCGGAAACCAACCGCGCGCCGTTCGACTTTCCGGAAGCGGAGCAGGAGCTGGTCGCCGGGTATCACACCGAATACAGCTCGATGCGTTTCGCCATGTTCTTCATGGCGGAATACATCAACATGGTCACCGTCTCGGCGGTGGCCGTCAACCTGTATCTCGGCGGCTGGCATGGCCCGTTCATCCCGGTCGAGTACGGCTGGATCTGGTTCGTCATCAAGCTCGCGTTCCTGCTGTTCGTCTACTTGTGGCTGCGCTGGACGCTGCCGCGGTTCCGTTACGACCAGTTGATGTCATTCGGATGGAAAGTGTTGTTGCCGCTGGCGACCGTCAATTTGATCCTCACAGCCGCGGGGGTGCTCTACTTTGAGCTATGACGCGCTGATGTTCTACGGTTTCGCCGTGGTCACGGTGATCGGCGCGTTGCTGGTCATCCTGCAGAAGAATCCGGTCTACAGCGTGCTGTCGCTGATTGCCTCGTTCTTCGGCCTGGCCGGACTCTACATCCTGCTCGAGGCGCCGTTCGTGGCGGTGGTGCAGATCATCATCTACGCCGGCGCCATCATGGTGCTGTTCCTGTTCGTGGTGATGCTGCTCAACGTGCCGCGTGAAGATGCCGCCGAGTGGGATCGGTCGCACCCGTTGTATCGCCCGATGGCGGTTCGCATCGGCGCGGTGCTGGCCGTCGCGCTCGCGCTCGAACTTGGCTGGGCGCTGTCGCGCACGGCGGGCCTCTCGGCCGGCGTCGCCGACGACCGGCCGGCGGTGTCGTCGGTCGCCGAGCTCGGCAAGGTGCTGTTCACCGATTACATGTTCGCCTTCGAAGTGACGTCGATTCTGATCATCGCGTCGATGGTCGGCGCCGTGGTGCTGGCGCGGAAGAGAGAGGACTGACCGTGTCCATCGGTCACTACCTGGTGCTGTCGGGTCTGCTGTTCGCGATCGGCACGGCCGGCGTGTTCCTGCGCCGCAATTTGATCACGCTGCTGCTGTCGGTTGAAATCATGCTCAACGCGGTCAACCTCGCGTTCGTCGCCTTCGGCCGTCAGCTCGGCGAGGTCGACGGGCAGATCATCACGTTCTTCGTGATGACGGTGGCCGCCGCGGAAGCCGCGGTGGGACTGGCGCTCGTCATCGGATTGTTCCGGCATCGCGAGTCACTCAATCCTGAGGCGTTTACGTCACTGAAATGGTGAGGCATTTGTTCATCGGCAGAAGGCCGAAGGCTGACCCTTCGGCAAGCTCAGGGTCACCCCGAGCCAAGTCGAGGGGTGAAGGCGGAAGGCCGTGCTAGCGCTCATTCCACTCATTCCGTTCGCCGGCTTCCTCGTCAACGCCTTCTTCGGAAAGCGCCTGCCGAAATCCGTGTCCGGCGGTCTTGCGACCGTGGTGATGGTGGCCTCGTTCGCCATCGCCGCGATGCAGGTCCTGGCGCTGATGGGGATGGCGCCCGAGAATCGG
>DASVFC010000574.1:0-4425 GCA_036380235.1 Vicinamibacterales bacterium | reverse complement strand
TGAATGACGCGATCGAGATCGGAGTTCACCGACCGCAGCATCACGCGGAGCGATTCGAGGATGCGCGTGGTTTGCGCGGCGACGTCCGGCCCGGCCAGTTGGCCGGTCACGGGATCGAAACCCGCCGTGCCGCCGATGGTGATGAACGGGCCGACCTTGGCGATATGGCTGTAAGGACCGATGGGCTTCGGCGTCCCCGGCGGCGTTGACGTTTCAATTGTGATAGCCATCGGCGTCATGACAACACGAAGTCGCCGAAGGCACGAAGAACTAAGTTAATGTTCCTCCGCGCCCTTCGTGGCCTTCGTGTTTGGTCGCGGTGCCACTGCCGGGGCCTATCGCATCAGCCTTGCCAGGACTCGTCCGCGGTCGGGCCATAGATCGACGGCACGGGCACATCGAGGAGCCGCAGATACACCGTCATCTGCCCGCGATGGTGACTGAGGTGGCTGATGTGCTGCCGCACGACCACCCCGCGCGGCAGGGTGAACAGCACGTGGCCCTTCATCTTCAACGACCAGGGCACGACGAAGTCCGCATCCGCGGCCGCCGCAATTGCGGCGCGCGATGACTTGACGTTGTCGTCGAACATCTTCAACAAGGCGTCGGTGCGATTGATGCTGTAGCCATCGCCTCCGGCAAGATCGCGCTCGGTGGTTGTCAACGTATGCCCTATCCACCCGGGCATCCACGCGAGCAGTTGCGCCAGGTGCGCGACGGAAAATGACTTCGGGTGCGGCTTCCAATCGGGATTGCCATCCGGCACGCGTTCAATGACACGTCGCGTCGCCCCCATTTCCTGATCGAACTCGGGCAGCAATGAATCAGCGATGCTCATCGGGTGCTCCTCGCACGAACCTGCCTGCGTTGGCCGGTTACAAGGCGAATCTTAACCGGTGCCGGTGCGACCGTTCCAGCATCGCCAGGGCGCCAACGACGACGACCTCGGCGGCAACGTGCATCAAGCGAACACCGACGCGGTCATAGAGAAATACACCTCCCAGCAAGCGGCAACGCACCGCCCAGGACGCGTTGGCGAAGATGAGGGTGCGAATCAGGATCGGCGGGCGTTCGCGGCGCCGCGCCAGCGAGAACGAAAATGTTCCAAACGCGAGTGTGATCGACATCACACCCTAGGCACCCCGCGCGCGGGGTACCTAAGGTGCCACGGAGTTATCTGCCGTCGATCAAATTGCCAAGCCCGCCGACGCGGTCGAGGATCGAGCCTTCTTCCTGCCGTCCGCCACGATTCTGCGGCGCGGCGGCGTAGATGCGATCCGCCATTCGGCTCAGCGGCAGCGACTGCAGCCACACCCGGCCGGGACCCTGCAGTGCCGCGAAGAAGATGCCTTCGCCTCCGAAGAGCGTGGTCTTGATGCTGCCGACGAACTGGATGTCGTAGTTCACGCTCGGCTGCAGCGCAACGAGACAACCAGTGTCGACGCGTAACGACTCACCTGCCTTGAGATCGAAATGCTGGATGTTGCCGCCGGCGTGCACGAAGCAGAGGCCGTCGCCTTCGAGCTTCTGCATGATGAACCCTTCACCGCCGAACAGGCCGACGCCGAGCTTGCGCTGAAACGCGATGCCGACCGACACCCCGCGCGCGGCGCAAAGGAACGAGTCTTTCTGGCACACGAGATGGCCGCCGAGCGCGCGCAGATCCATCGGCAGAATCTTTCCCGGATACGGCGCGCCGAACGCAACCTTCTGCTTGCCAGACCCCTGGTTGGTGAACGCGGTCATGAACAGGCTCTCACCAGTCAGGATGCGCTTGCCCGCGCCGAGCAGTGCGCCCATGACTCCCTTCGACTGCTGCTGGCTGCCGTCGCCGAAGATTGTTTCCATCTGGATGCCTTGCGTCATGTACATCATGGCGCCGGCTTCAGCAATGGTCCCTTCGCCCGGATCGAGCTCCACTTCCACGAACTGCATCTCGCCGCCGTGAATCTCGAAATCAATGTCGTGCGCGCGTCGACCCGGCGCTGGCGGTGGAGTGAACCCCGCCGCACCCGTCGCACCCGTTGCACCCGTCGCACCCGTCGCACCCGTCGCACCCGCTGTTCCTCGCACCCATTGCGCAAACGCAGGAACCTCTTTGACCTTCTGCCAATTGGTCATCCCGGCCGTAAAGACCAGCGTTTCCGCATCAATGCTGCCGTTCTGCAGATTGGTGATGATCTCCGACTGCGCGACCGGTCCAACCTGGTGTCCGCCGATCGCCATGTACCACTGATTCGAGCCGTCCATCTCTACTCCTTTGGGCCTCGGGGCTTGGGGCCTGGGCCTGGGGCTTGGTCAAGCCTCTGGTTGTTGATCGATCTTTGTAGAGGTCTCAGCCTCCAGCAACGTCACCGACGCCGCGTCGAGGCCGAGTTGATGCGCCAGCTGCGCGAGATAGATGCGCTCGGCGCCCGACAGTGCTTCATCAGCCCGCACGATCGTGAAGGCGAGCACGTAGAGATCTTTCTTCAATTGCGCATCGGTGACGCCGCGGACGATGTCGGCCAGGGGTCGCGTTTGCGCGAGCTCGGTTTCGACCACCGACTCGAGCCCGGCCTCCCTGGCGCGCTCGATGATCAACGCGCGCTCCTGATCGGTCAACGCGCCGTCGGCTTTCGCCGCCGACACCGCCAGCCGAATCACGCGCGTGACGGGATCAAGGGCCGCCTCGAACGCGGCCGGCATGGGTGGCACGGCGGGGGCGGGCGGAACCTGGGAACCCTGGGAACCCCAAGAACCCTGAACCGCCTGAGAACCCCCAGCACCCTGAGAACCAACTCCTGGAACCCCTGGCACTTCTGGAACCCCTGGAGCCGTTCCTTGCTGCTTGAGCGTGTCGTAAATTCCCCACGCCACGCCGGCCATGCCGATCAGGGCGCTGGTGCTCAGGAATCCTTTGTTACCGGTGAGGAACTTGGTCGCCTTGCGGGCGCGTTTGCGGCCCGAGCGTCCCATGGTTCCGCGAAGCACGATGGACAGCACATCAGCCGGGTTGTTCAACACGGATGTTCGACCCTCCGAATAGCTTTATACGGGCCTGCGCACTGCGGGTTCCATCGGTAAATGCGCACGATCACTATCAATTATTCGATTAAATCTGCTCGGCCGCCGGGCGCGCGACCACTGGTTTCCTGTCTTCCGGCGTCCAGTCTTCGCCCGGGTTGACGAAGCGGTTGGTCTCGAGCTTGTACTGCTTGTCGTAAAGCTGACGGTAGCGGCCGTCGCGCGCCAGCAGTTCCTCGTGCGTGCCGCGCTCGACGATCTCTCCGCCTTCCATCACCAGGATCTGATCGGCGCTGCGAATGGTCGACAAGCGGTGCGCGATCACGAAGGTGGTGCGGCCGCTGCGCAGCTGTTTCAGGCCGTCCTGGATCATCTCTTCGCTTTCGCTGTCGAGACTCGAGGTCGCCTCGTCCAGGATCAACACCTTCGGCTGCGCCAGGATGGCGCGCGCGATCGACACGCGCTGGCGCTGACCGCCGCTCAGCTTGATGCCGCGCTCGCCGACGATGGTGTCGTAACCTTCGGGAAACTTGAGGATGAATTCCTCGCAATGCGCGACGCGCGCCGCGTACTTGATCTCGTCGAGCGTCGACCCCGGCCGCGCATAGCCGATGTTGTCGGCAATGGTGCCGTCGAACAGGAAGTTCTCCTGCAGCACCGACGCCAGCTGCTCGCGATAGTCGCGCAGCGGGATGTCGTTCAGATCCTTGCCATCGACGATGATGCGGCCCTTGAGCGGCCGGTTGAACGCCATGACCAGGCTGATCAGCGTGCTCTTGCCGGAACCGCTCGAACCGACCAGCGCCGTCGTCGTTCCGGGTGCGGCGTGGAAGGTGACGCCTTTCAACACCGGCACGCCCGGGTTGTATTCGAACCACACGTCTTCGAACCGGATGTCGCCCTGGATCGGGCCGAGGCTTGGCTTCCCTTCGTCCGCCTCGTCCTCGGTCTGCATGTTGAGGATCTCGCGGATGCGATCGAGCCCGGCAAATGCTTCCGTGATCTGCGTGCCGATGCTCGCGATCGAGATCATCGGCGCCGCCAGCAGGCCGATGAAGAAGATGTACATCACGAAGTCGCCGAGCGTCATGCGGCCGGCAACGATGTCGTTGCCGCCCATCCAGATCATCACGACACCGACCACGCCGATGATCACCGTGCTGCCCGAGGTCGTGGCCGAGACGCCGGTCATCGACTGCGCGATGTTGCGGAACAACCGGTGCGCGCCGTGCGTGAACACGATCTCTTCACGTTTCTCGGCGGTGTAGCTCTTGACGATGCGGATGCCCCCGAGCGCCTCGGTCAGGCGGCCGGTGACTTCCGCCTGAATCTTGCCGCGCTCGCGGAACAACGGCCGCAGCCGCTTGAACGCGTAGGCCATGCCGCCGCCAAACAGCCCGAGCACGACCGCGGTGACGA
>DASVFC010000573.1:0-20205 GCA_036380235.1 Vicinamibacterales bacterium | reverse complement strand
GTTGCATTGGGCGACAAAGATTTCACGTGCTCGATCAGCGCGACGAGATTCTCTTCGCTCACCAGGCCCTGGAAGGTCGGCATCAGCGGCTGGAAGCCGCGCACGATCTTCGCCTGCGAGTTCAGGATCGATTCGCGCAGGTACGCCTCGTCGACAACCACCGTCGATCCGTCGGCCATCGTCTCGGTCTTGCCGATGAGGTCTTTCAACGACGGGCCGCGGCCCTGGCCCGTATCGAGGTGGCAGGTGTTGCAGGCCAGGTCGTTGAACAGACGCGCGCCCCGCTGCGCCAACGTGCCGCCTTCACCGCCGCCCTGCAGCCACGCCTGGTAGGCCGACGGCTCGAGCACAGTGACGTTGCCGATCATGCCGGCGTGGTTGGTACCGCAATATTCGGTGCAGAAGATGTGGTACACGCCAGGCTTCTGCGCTTCGAACCACAACTCGGTGTAGCGTCCCGGGATGGCGTCCATCTTCTGGCGGAAGGCCGGGAAGTACAGACTGTGCAGCACGTCCTCTGAGCTAATCGTGATCTTGATCGGACGGCCCGACGGAATGTGCAGTTCGTTGATCTCGCGCTGCCCTTCCATGTGCTGGAACTTCCACATCCACTGCTTGCCCACCGCATAGAGCTGCAGCGCCTCTGCTGGCGGCGTGCGCAGGTGGTAGTAGACCGACGCGCCCCAGCCGAACATGAACATCGCGATGATCGTCGGAATCACGCTCCACAGCAGCTCGAGCGGCAGGTTGCCCTCGATGCGCGCGCCAATCTGGCCCTCGTGGGTGCGGTGGTACTTGATGCCGAGTATCACCACCGCGGCCGACACGCCGATCGCGAAAAATGCGCAGGTCGCGAGAATGAAGAAATAGAGCGCATCGACGTCTTTGGCGAAGACCGACGCCTGCTCTGGAAAAATTGGAATGCCGAATATCGACATATTTACCTAGTCAATGCTCCGAGCTTGTCCCGACGAAGCCTTCTTGGCGGAGTCGGATTCATCCCGACGAAGCCCCTTGGCGGAGTCGGAACGCAGCGACACGAACACGAAACCAACCAGCGCCATCAGCGTGACCGCGCCGCCGATGCGCACCGCCCGCATCGCCACAAACCCGTAGTTTCCCTTCGCCGGATCGTAGTGATAGCAATAGAGCAACAGCTGATCGGCCAGCGAGCCGATCCGCTCCGACGTCGACTCCATCAACGCGAACTTGATGTCGCGCGGTGAGTAGTCGATGCCGAAGAAGTAACGCGCCAGCTTGCCGCTGGGCGTGGCGACGACGATGCCGCTTGCATGCGCGAACTGCTGCGTCGCCTCGTCCCAGGTGTAGCTGAAGCCCGCTGCCGTCGTCAGCGCGTCGATCGAGGCCTGCTCGCCGGTGAGGAAGTGCCAGCCCCGCTCCGCGCCTTCGCGCTTGTAGCGATCGAGGTAAGCGTTCTTCTTGCCGGCCGCGAGCGACGGCGTCTCCCGCGGATCGAAGCTCACCGTCACGACGTCGAACTCGTCGCCAACGGATTCGTTCAGCACCCGCAGCGCGCTCTCGAGACCGTTGAGCACCTGCGTGCAGAGCATCGGGCACTCGTAGTACACGAAGGTGAGAATCACCGGCTTGCGGCCGAAGTAGTCGCCCAGCTTGACGGCCTTCCCGCTCTCGTCCTTGAACGGCAGATCGAGCGGCAGCTGCTCGTTCAGGCGCTGCTCGAACGTAACCTGATTGAGCGGCGCCGGCACCTGATTCGCGGGCAGGCCCGACGAAGGAGCCACGCCGCGTGCACCGTCCTGCGCCGACACGACGGCGGTCATGAGCACCAGGCCCGTTACCGTCACGACCGAGAGCAGGGTCTTGCGAGTCATCTCGGCACGACCGTTCTGCCCGACGAGCTGTCTTGCGTCACCACGTTGAGGGCGTCGCCGCCGTCCGGCCGCGTCGCAAAGCCGCGCTGAAGCATCAGCTCCATCGCGCGATCGATCGGAATCCGCGTCACGCCGCCTTCCTTGTCGACCCAACCGTAGCCTTGCATCTTCTTCGCTTCTTCCTCGCGCAGCATGTAGATGTCCTTGAACGGCTGCGTCTGCAGGAATGGTGTCGGGTTCGGCCGCGTCACGCCCACCGCCATCGGGTAGCGCTGCGACGCCTGGTCGGCGGCATCCTGCCGGCTGTCGAAGAACCGGAACGTGCCGTAGACGATGCCGAACGAGATCAACATCGCCACCGTCAGCCACAACGCGAACTTGTAGCCGATTCCGGGATCGATGTCGGTGTGCTCGTACTGCGCGCCCGGCGGCGTCGGCCCGTACTCGTGATCGTTACCGTGTTCGCTTGCGTGATCAGTGGACATGGTGATGCAGTGCCTTGTCGAGTGCCGGATCGTTCACCGGCAGGAGTGACCTTCCGCCCAGTTGCGAAACGAACAGCGAAATGAACACGCCGCCAATCGCCAGCGGCAGCGCCACGTCCAGCAGGCCGATGGTCAGCCCGTCCTTGTGGAGCTCCGGCGCGACGTGCCACCAGTAGTCGGCCAGGCGCGCGAACAGGATCCAGGTGGCGATGATGCGCAGCTTGCCGCTGTTGCGCTTGAGATCGCGCGACAGCAGCAGCGCGTACGGCACCATGAAGTGCCCGACGACGATGAAGATGCTGAGGAACTTCCAGCTGTTCTCCCAGCGATTCAGGTAGTGCGGAATCTCTTCCGGGATGTTCGCCGACCAGATGATCAGGAACTGTGAGAACGACAGGTAGGCCCACAGCATCAGGAACGCGAACAGGAACTTGCCGAGATCGTGAAAGTGGTGGCTCGTCAGCACGCGGTTGAGCGGCGCCACCTGCGCCAGCATCACCAGCACCACGATGCCGAAGGCAAACGCCGACAGCCCCTGGCCGCCAATGTAAAGCAGGCCCCAGATGGTCGAGAACCAGTGCGGGTTGACCGACATCGTCCAGTCGACCATCGCAAAGGTCATCGTCAGGAAATAGAGGACGAGGCCGGCGCCGGACAGGGTGGCGAGCTTATCGAGCAGCGCCGGTTCGCCGGTGCGATCGTGCTCGGCCGACCACTTCGTCAGCAGGAAGCCGATTACGTTCCAGATCGCGAAGTAGATCAACTGGCGAATCAGGAAGAAGGGCGTGTTGAGATAGGGCGCCTTCGACGCGATCAGCGGATCGGTGGCCGTGATGCCTTCGTGCGACCACTCATAGAGTGAGTGCATGCCGAGTGCGATCGGCAGGAACAGCACCGTCATGATCGGCAGCGTCCGCACGGCCGCTTCGAACGGCCGCCGCAACACGATGCCCCACACGCCGCCGGAGAGGTACTGCACCATCAGCAGCGCCATGGCGCCCAGCACCACGCCCATCCAGAACGTGTAGGCGACGAGATACGCCTGGAAAAAGCGATCGGCGCCGGACATGAAGAAGCCGGCGACGGCCAGCACCACGCCGAGCACGCCGGCGATCATGCCGAACTGCCGCATGCCGGGGAGCGCCGTCCCCTGCGGTTGATAGTTACCGGTTGTCGTTGCGGTAGCCACTTAGTGTTTCTCCGTCGGTCGATTCACTGGAGGCGATCCAGCAGACGAGGCTGGTACTGACGGGTTCGAACCCTGCGCGCCCGTCGTGGATGCGTCGAGCTCCGCCCGGCTGCCGGCCGGCACGTCGTCTACGGTGGCGTGCTGGCTCAGTTGCAGCGTGCGGATGTAGGCGACGATCAGCCAGCGATCGCGCACCGGGATCTGCGTCGCGTAATCCGGCATGGCACCGAAGCCGTTGGTAATCACGTCGTAGAAGTAGCCGACACGCTCCTGACGAAGCCGATCCTGGTGGAACGACGCCGCCTGGCGATAACCGCGTTGCACCACCATGCCGTTGCCATCGCCGAGACGGCCGTGGCAGGGCGTGCAATAGATGTTGAAGCGCTGCTGACCGCGCTGCAGATCGGCGTGCGCGATCGCGAACGGGAACGTCTCGACGTTCTGGCCAGCGACCTTGCCGGTGTAGAGCGCTTCGTCATCGCGCAGCCAGCCGCGGGCCACCGTGCCCGCCGGGGACGTGCGCGACGCGCGGTTGTCGGCGAACGTGGTGCTCGCTTCGAACGCCTCGTAGCGCGGCGCATCGTGCATGTCCTGGCGGCAACCGGCGACCAGCACCGCCGACAGCATGAGCATCGCGAATGCGCGCACCGTGCTCCCGGAATGATCATTCCGCAACGTCGTACACTCCCTTCGCACCCGTTCCACGCAGGAACTCGGCCGCCTTGTGCGCGTCGAACCTTGGATCCTTCGACTCGATCACCAGGAAGAACTTGTCGGAGCTCGCCATCGAGAAGCGCTCGACGTTGAACACCGGGTGATAGGGCTGCGGCAGCCCGTTCAGCATGATCATGCCGATCGCCGCGGTCAGCGCCGCGAACAGAATCGTCAACTCGTACGACGGGACGATGAACGTCGTCCAGCTCGCCAGCGGGCGGCCGCCAATGTTCATCGGGTACTCGATCACCGACGCCCAGTACTGCAGCGCGAAGCCCGTCGCCATGCCGCCGAGGCCGCCGGCCAGCACCAGCTTCGGCAGGACGGTGCGCTTGTTGTGGATGATGTCGTTGAGTTCCTCGATCGGCACCGGCGAATACGCCTCGACCTTCGTGAACCCCTCCGCCATCGTCTTGCGCGCAGCGTCGACCAGGGCCTGGCCCGTGTCGAATTCCGCCATCACGCCGTGCATCACGTTCGATGTTTCGTGTGTGTGCGCCATAAGTCTCTACGACTCCGCGATCTGCGCCCGCGGCGACTCGTGATGATGGTGGTGATCGGCCTTCACTTTCGCCGCCGGCAGCAGCGTCTTGACCTCGAAGATCGAAATCATCGGCACGAAGCGCAGGAACAGCAGGAACAGCGTCAGGAACAGGCCGATCGTTCCGAAGAACGTCATGAAGTCCCACATCGTCGGGTAATACATGCCCCACGACGACGGCAGGAAATCCCGGTTGAGCGACGTGACGATGATGACGAAACGCTCGAGCCACATGCCCACACCCACGAACAGCGAGATGATGAACAGCACCACCGTGTTGGTGCGGATGCTCTTGAACCACAACAGCTGGATCATCACCGCATTGATCGCGATGAGCGTCCAGTACGACCAGCCGTAGGGCCCGAACATGCGGTTGTACATCATGAAGCGCTCGTGCGGGCTGCCGCTGTACCACGCGAAGAACGCCTCGCAGAAGTAGCCATACGCCACCAGCAGGCCCGTCGCCAGCATGATCTTGGCCATGTTGTCGATGTGCCGCATCGTGATCAGGCTCTCCATGCCGTAGAAGCGGCGGACCGGGATCGCCAGGTTCAACACCATCGCGAAGCCGGCATAGATCGCGCCGGCGACGAAGTAGGGCGGGAAGATGGTCGCGTGCCAGCCGGGAATCAGCGACACCGCGAAGTCGAAGCTGACGACCGTGTGAACCGACAACACGAGCGGCGTCGACAGGCCGGCGAGAATCAGCGTCGCCACCTCATAGCGATGCCAGTGACGCGCCGAGCCGCGCCAGCCCAGCGACAGCATGCCGTAGACCACGGCCTTGGTCCTCGACACCGCGCGATCGCGCAGCGTCGCCATGTCGGGGATCATGCCGATGTACCAGAACACGATCGACACCGTCGCATAGGTCGAGACCGCGAACACGTCCCAGATCAGCGGCGACTTGAACTGCGGCCACAGGCCCATCGCGTTCGGATACGGGAACAGCCAGTAGGCCGCCAGCCAGGGACGGCCGGTGTGGAACACCGGGAAGATCGCCGCGCACATGACCGCGAAAATCGTCATCGCTTCAGCGAAGCGACTGATCGACATGCGCCACTGCTGTTTGAACAGCAGCAGAATCGCCGAGATGAGCGTGCCGGCGTGGCCGATGCCGATCCACCAGACGAAGTTGATGATGTCGAACGCCCAGCCGACCGGGATGTTGTTGCCCCAGATGCCGATGCCCTTGATCAGAAGGTAGCCGAGCGCCATGTGGAGCATGCCGGCGCCGCCGAGCGCCACCAGCAGCAAGCCGATCCAGCCGAGCGGAAACCGCTTCGACAGCGGTACTTCCGCGACCGTCTCGGTGACCGTCTCGAAGTCGTGACCTGGCAGGATCACGGGCGTCTCTTGCAACGCCATGGGTCGATGGATGTTTGGGTCAGCCATTAGCGTTCGGTGTCCAATCGGTGTCGAATCGGTGGCCCATTAGTGCCCTGCGCCCTCGCTCGTTTCGTGCGTCGTGTCGTGGTGGCCGCCCAGCATTGCGTTGTGCGGCAGCGCCGGGTTCGGGTTCTTCACCGCCGCCAGATACGTGGTGCGCGGACGGGTGTTGAGATCCTCGAGCATCGTGTAATTGCGCGGGCTGGCCTTGAGCTTCGCGACGCGGCTGTTGGGATCGTTGATGTCGCCGAACACGATCGCGTCGGTCGGGCACACCGCCTGGCACGCGGTCAGCACTTCGCCATCGCGGATGGCGCGGTCTTCACGCTTCGCCTGGATGCGCGCGGCGTTGATGCGCTGCACGCAGTACGTGCACTTTTCCATGATGCCGCGGCTGCGCACGGTAACGTCCGGATTGCGCTGCAGCTTGAACTGCGGCGTCTCCCAGTCCTGATAGAGCAGGAAGTTGAACCGGCGCACCTTCCACGGGCAGTTGTTCGAGCAGTAGCGTGTGCCGACGCAGCGGTTGTAGACCATGTCGTTCAGGCCTTCCGCGCTGTGAACCGTCGCCGACACCGGGCAGACCACTTCGCACGGCGCGTTTTCGCACTGCATGCAGGGCAGCGGCTGGTAGTAGGTGTCCGGCGAATTGGGATCGCCGGCGAAATACCGGTCGATGCGCAGCCAGTGCATCTCGCGGTTGCGCTCGACCTGCGCCTTGCCGACCACCGGGATGTTGTTCTCTGCCACGCACGCGATCACGCACGCCGTGCAGCCGGTGCAGGTGTTCATGTCGATCGCCATGCCCCACTGCTGGCCGCGATATTCGTAGTCGGCATAGAGCGAGATCCGCTTGTCGAGCTTCAGGTGCTCCATGTCCTTCACGAACGCCGGGTTCTTCTTGAACTCGTCGAGCGTGGCCGAGCGGACAATGCCGGTGTTCTTGTCTTCGATCGCCCAGTGATCCTGGGTGTTGGCGAGATTGTAGTGATCGCCGGTGCGCGTGATCTGCGCCGGCGCGATGTATGGCGCCGACGATTCCCGCAGCTTGTAGACGTTGAAGCCGGTGCCGTTGCCAATGCGGCCGGCGCGGTCGCGGCCGTAGCCGACGAACACGGTGATCGCATCCTGCGCGTGGCCGGGCACGATCCACACCGGCATGGTCAGCGGTTCGCGGCTGCCGCTCTGAATCGCGATGACGTCGCCATCGTGCAATTCCTGCGCGGCCGCCGTCGCCGGCGCGATCAGCGCCGCGTTGTCCCAGGTCAGCTTCGTCATCGGCTTCGGCAGTTCCTGCAGCCAGCCGTTGTTGGCGAAGCGGCCGTCGTAAATCGTCGGGTCGCGGCGGAAGTTGATCTCGACGCCGTCGATCGGCGTGCTTGCGGTGACGCGCGTCGCAACATCAGGCGCCACCGGTGTGGTGCCGGCCGTCGCGGCGCTGCCGGCGATCACGCCGTCGTGCAGCCACTTGCGCCACAGCAGCTCGAAGGGATTCACGGGTGCAACGGGTGCAACGGGTGCAGCGGGTGCAGCGGGTGCAACGGGTGCACCTTGTGCCGACGTCGATCCCGCCAGTGCCGAGCCGCGTTCTGTTCCCGCACGCTGTAACTGATCGGCCGCGCTGCCGCGGCCGCCTTGCGCCGAAGCCGGATTCGACGGCGGCGCGCCCGCGGCGCGATTACCGCCGGAAGCGGCAGTGCTGGGCGAATCCGTTGCCGTCGGCGCGCCCTGCTGCCGGGTGCCCTGCGCACCGGTCAGCGTGCCACCGGTCGTCGCCTGCCCTCGGCCCCCCTGCGCACCCGTCGCACCGGCCGCACCCGCTCCACCCGTCGCACCCGCTGCACCCGTCGCACCCGCCTTGGGCGCATTCGCCATCCAATATTCCCTGACGACGTCGTAGCCGTTGCGCTCCGGACGATCCGACAGCGTCGCGATCATCTCGTGTGCGCTCTTGCCGCCGTAGAGCGGCTGAATCAACGGCTGCACGATCGACACCGTGCCGTCGATCGTCCGCGCGTCGCTCCAGGCTTCGAGGTAATGCGCCGCCGGGACGTGCCACTGGCAGAGGCGCGCGGTCTCGTCGAAGAACAAGCCGGAGTGGATGCGCAGGCTGACCTTCTGGATCGCCTGGTCGAACTGCAGATCCGCTGGCGCGCTCAGCACCGGGTTTGATTCGCCGAGGATCAGCAGGAACTGCACCTGGCCGGCGTTGATCTCGCCCACCAGTTCGCGCAACGCGGCATTTTGGTCCGACGGAACAATTTCCGGCGTCGGCAGGTATGTCACGGGGGCGCCAAGCGCCGCGTTCATCGCGTGCGCGAGCGCGTGCACTGAAGGCGGTTGCGCATCACCGGCGATTACCACCGCGCGGCCGCGATGCGCCGTGAGATCCTTCGCCAGCGCGTCGACGAATGCTTCGCTGCCCGCCGGCGCCGTCCCACTGAATCCACCAACACCGGCCGCCGCCGCCACCGCGCGCGCGAAGTTCTCGATGTGGCTGGACTTCATCGGCAGGCGGTTGTCCGCCCGTCCGCCCGTGACCGTGTGGTTCGACTCGACCACGTACAGGCGATTGAGGTTGTCCGCGTTGTCCTCGACGCGGCGTCGCGACGCGAACTGCCGCATGTAGTAGAGGTTTTCGGGGCCGTCGGCCGACAGGAAATCCGAGTCGAGCGACAGGATGACGTCCGCTTGCGTCAGGTCGTAGAGCGGCGCGACGTACTGGCCGAATGCGGCACGAGCGCCCGCGCGCGCGTTATCGCGGTTGACCGGTTCCCACTGCACCCACTTCGCGCCCGGATACTGCGTCAGCACCTGCTGAATCTGCGCGGCAAGCGTGGGCGAGGCTACCGTCTCAGTCAGGATGCGAAGGCCGCCACCCTTGCTGGCCGCCTGTCCCGACAAGCCGCCGCGCACCGCGGCGATCACCGAGCTCCACGGACGAATCTCACCAAGCTGCGTGATCGTCTGCGAGCGATCCGGATCGTACAGCGTCAGCACCGAACCCTGCGCGAAGATGTCGGTCGCGCCCTGGTTGGCAGGATGATCGGGATTGCCCTCGATCTTGGTCGGCCGGCCTTCGTGGCTTTCAACCAGCAGGCCCTGCGCGACGCCGCCGAGCGTCATCGCGGTGGCAAAAAACAGCGGCTTGCCCGGAATCTCTTCTTCCGGCTGGCGAACGTAGGGGACGATCAGTTCCTGCGGCTGCACCGTGCACGCCGTGACGCCGGCGAGCGCCATCGAGGCGCTCATCAACTTCAGGAAGCTGCGGCGGCCGACCGGATCGGTCCATTCCGAGGCGTTGCTGGGGAACTCGCGGTGCAGGTAGTCCTTGAACTCCGGCGTGTCGGCAACCTCGTCAAGGCTGCGCCACACCTTCGGTCCACCCTGCTGCAACTTCGCGCGCACCGCCTCGAGATCGATCGGCGTCGCTTTCGATCGATGCGCCTTGTCTGTCGTCGTATCCATGGATTTCTCGTGGCCGTTCATCGGTGGCACACCGAGCAGTTGGTCAATGCGGTGACGTCTGCAATCTTGTATTCACGCACCAGCCGCGGACCCATCTCCGACTGCGCCTCCGCCGGCACGTATCCCATCGTCGTGATTTGATCGAGCGGACGCACGTACTTCGCGGGATCGCGGTGGCACTCAAGGCACCATTCCATCTGCAGCGAGCGGGCCTGGAACATCAGCGGCATGCGATCGACGCGGCCGTGGCAGGTTTCGCAGCCGACGCCCTTGCGGACGTGGATGCTGTGATTGAAGTAGACGAAGTCCGGCAGATCGTGCACGCGAATCCAGTTGAGCGGGCGATCGTCGCGGAAGCTCGCGCGCACCGGCTCGAGGTACGGGCTCTGGTTCCAGATCTGCGAATGGCAGTTGATACAGGTCTTGGTCGGCGGAATGCCGGCCGACGCCGAGACCTCTACCGAGGTGTGGCAGTAGCGGCATTCGATGCCGATGCCGCCGGCGTGGTGCTGGTGCGAGAACTGCACCGGCTGCTCGATGAACTGGTTGGCGCTGGTGACCATGTCGGATCGCTGCAGCGTCAGGATGGTCCAGCCGAGGCCGAGCACCACGAAAACGATCGCGATCACACTGGCTTTCGACCAGGCGTTAGCGCTTTTTGGGAATACCTGCGACATGCGGCCCTTATCAGATCTGAGCGTTCAACGTCCGTGGCTCAAACCTGCCAACTTTACCCTGAAATTTCTTGGGACGAACACTTGTGAAAAATTTCTCAAACTCAATTCTATGTGGGCCGCACCATGAAACACAACTGCTGCATTGGCGACTAATCGAGTCGGAGATCGCGCGCTAGCTGGCCGGTGCTTTCTCCCAGGCATAGGAACGGTTGAAAACGTGCTTCTCGAAAAATTCCATCTCGATCTGCAGCGTGAACAGGCGGTGACGAAGTTCGTTCCAGCCATGCCCTTCACGCGAGCGACATACATATGGGACGCCGTTGGCCTTGAGCCCGCGACACTTCTCCGCCGACTGTGGCAGCGGAACGCGCATACCTGCTCGCCGACCAGAAATAACGTCGGCGGCCGTCGGTGCCGAGTTGTAACTGCCAACCGTCCACGCGCCGTCGATGATCTTCATCGCTTGCCGTGGGGATCCGTCGTTGATTTCGATGTTGAAGTTCGTTTCTTCGACAAGTAGACGTCGTCTTCAAGACGCATGCGCTCACGCTCAGCGGCGGCGGGCGCGTCGGGCGGTCGAACGAACTCTTTGGATCATGGACGAACTCTGGGTTCGGCCACACGTCGCGTCGAATTCACGAGTTCCGCTTGACAACATCTATTGCCCGCGCGCATAACTGGCATCCTGCCAGCGCATGGTGGGTTCCCCACCCGGTGCTTCCCCACTGTCGTGCTCCACCATGCGTTTGGCTCTCCGCGCGCCGTAGCACAAAGCGCGAATGCAGACCTGTCCCGCCGAAGCGCGAATCGCGAAGCCGGACCTGTCCCGCCGTAGCGCGAAGCGCGAAGGCGGAGTAGAGTTCCCCACCATGTCCAAGATTTCTCGCAAGGAATTCCTCGGCTTCGGCGCGGCGCTGGCCGGTGCAACCGGCATCGCTTCCGCCGGCATTGAACCCCTGATCGGCGCGCAGCCATCGACCGCCGCGGGCGCGGGAATCGTTGCCGATCTCATCGTGACCAATGCGCGGGTCCTGACGATGGATCCGGCGATTCCACGCGCGGAGGCGTTTGCAATCAAGGACGGCCGTTTCGTTGCCGTTGGATCCAACGCGGACATCCGGAATCTTGCGACTGCACAGACGCCCCAAATCGACGCCGGCGGCGCGACGATCACGCCTGGCTTCATTGACTGTCATTGCCATGTCAGCGGCGTCGGCGAGTTGTTCAGCGTCAATGCCAACGTTCCGCGCGTGCGTGAGCTGCAGGCCAACCTGAAGGCCCGCGCCGACAAGACACCGCCCGGACAATGGGTCGAAGCAATCATGTTCGACGACACCAAGCTCGACGTGACGTTGACGAGAAAAGATCTCGACGAAGTCTCGCGCGATCATCCGATCGTCGTCGGACATCGCGGCGGTCACACGAGCTGGTACAACACCAAGGCCTTTGAACTTGCGGGTGTGACGAAGAACACGCCCGATCCGGATCACGGGCGTTTCTTCCGCGATGAAAGCGGTGAGTTGACGGGTCGCGTCGCGGAGCTCGCTCGCAATGTGTTCTTCAAGGTCGGCACCCGGCCCACCTACACGCCTGAACAGCAGCGCGAGCGCGGCCGCCAGGGCAAGGCGCACATTTCGAAGTTGCTGACGGCGGCAGGACTCACCTCGGTGCACGACGCCGGCGCCGGCCGCGACAGCATCCTGGCTTATCAGGATGCGCGCGAAGCAGGCGAGCTGCGGCACCGCGCCGCATTCCTGGTGCGCGGCAACGACGCCTTCAACGCGTTCAAGGCCGCGGGCATCACCTACGGTTTTGGCGACGAGTGGCTGCGGTGCACGGGCGTCAAGTTCGGCGCCGACGGGTCCGCGTCCGAGCGCACGATGCGCATGAGCACGCCGTATGTCGGAACTAAGGATTACGGCATTCTCACCATGACGCAGGAGGAGATTTACGAGGCGGTCGAGGATGCGTGGCGGCACAACCTGCGTCCGGCGATCCACGCCAACGGCGACACCACAATCGACATGGTGTTGAAGGCCTACGAGCGCGTACAGAAGCAATGGCCGCGCAACGATCCGCGCAGTCGCATCGAGCACTGTTCGCTCGTCAATCCCGAGCTCCTGGCGCGCATCAAGGCGCTGGGCGTGATTCCAACGCCGTTCTGGACCTACGCGCACTACCACGGCGAGAAGTGGAAGTTCTATGGCCAGGACAAGATGAACTGGATGTTCGCTCACAAGTCCTTCCTCGATAACGGCATCCGCGTCGCCGGCGCGTCCGACTACGGTCCCGGGCCGTTCGAGCCGCTGATGGCGCTGCAAAGCATGGTTACCCGTAAAGACTTCAGTGGTAACGTGTGGGGACCGCAGCAGCGCATCACCATCGACCAGGCGTTGCTGGTGGCCACCGTCAACGGCGCCTACGCCTCGCATGAAGAGAACGTGAAGGGATCGATCACCGCCGGCAAGTACGCCGACTTCACGATGCTCGAGAAGGATCCACACGACGTGAATCCCGATGAGATCAAGAACATCAAGGTGCTGCGGACCGTGGTCGGCGGCAAGACGGTCCACGAAGCATGAGTGACGATCGCAAGTACCGGCAGCGCGGTTACCAGGACGACGGGCGCGATCGGCGTCCGTCGGGGCCGCGCCCGGATGGCGCCGGCAGACCGGAACGCGACCGCGAGCCCGGCGCGCCCGCCGGTGCGCGGCGCATCTCCTCTGAGGGTGCGCGCAACCCGCGCATGATGGGCTCGCGCCAGGTGGCGCGCTGTTCGCGCTGCGGCACCATTGTCGATCCGCAGATCCTGTCGCGCAGCAAGTGCACCAAGTGCCAGGTCGATCTGCGCTCCTGCATCCAGTGCGTCAACTTCGATCCGGGCGCCAGCTTCGAGTGTGCGATCAAGCTCACCGCGCGCGTGTCGCCGAAGGACCTCGCGAACGAGTGTCCGCACTTTTCCGGCCGCACCACCTGGGAACGCGAAACCACCACGGCCGTCGGCAGTAGCTCATCTTCAAATCCGAAGGAACCGAGCGGCGCCAAGAAGGCGTTCGATGACCTCTTCAAGTTTTGAGCACATAATCGGGGATGGGCCTTTTATCCGCGCAAGACGAAGCCACACTCAAACAACATCTCTCGGCCATTACGCAGCGCGTTGATCTGCTGCTCTTCACTCAGACTTTCGGCGGCTCCGAGAGCGGTACCGTCACCAGGCAAATCCTCGGCGAGCTCGCCGCGCTGAATGAGAAGATCACCGTGGTCGAGAAGAATTTCGTGCTCGACACGGAAGACAAGGCAAAATACAAGATCGACAAGGCGCCGGCGATCGTCATCCTCAGCGATGGCGTCGACACGCGCATGCGGTTGTACGGCGCGCCGACCGGCTATGAGTTCGTCGGCCTGGTCGAAGCGATCCTCGTCGCCGGTACTGGAAAGATCGAGCTCGAGCCGGAGACCATGCAGTGGATCCAGGCGGTCGACAAGCCGACACACATCCAGGTCTTCTCCACACCGACGTGACCACATTGTCCGAGGGCGGTCGTCCTCGCACACAAGATGGCGGCGGCAAATCCCAACATCACCGCCGACGCAATTGAAGCGACAGAGTTCATGGACTTGAGCCGCAAGTACCGCGTGACCGGCGTGCCCAAGACCATCGTCAACGAAACGATCGAGATTCTCGGCGGCTTGCCGGAGCAGGATTTCGTACGAGCGGCATTGGAGATGCCGGACGAGGCTTCGTAGCGGCACGGTAAACACGAAGGATACGAAGGGCGAAGGACTTTTGGTGGGGTTCAAAATGCGACAGGCATTTAGAAAAGTTTGCTTCGTGATTTTCGTGTTGTTCGTGACCTTCGTGTTTTCCGCGGCGACGCGGCCGGCTGCCGCTCAAGGGCGCAAGGTTTACATATCAGTCGATATGGAAGGCATCAGCGGTGTGGTCGGCGACGATCAGACCAGCGCCGGCCAGCCAGAGTATGGCCGCTCGCGCAAGTTGATGGCCGAAGATGCCAACGCCGCGATCCGAGGCGCGTTTGCCGGCGGCGCCACGGAAGTGGTCGTTAACGATTCGCACGGCAGCCAGCGCAATCTGCTGCCGGAGGATCTCGATCCGCGCGCGCGGCTCATCAGTCACAGCTTCAAGCGGCATGGCATGGTCGAGGGTCTCGACGAAACCTACGACGCCGTGATCTTCGTCGGCTATCACGCCAAGGCGGACTCGCCGCGCGGCTTGTTCGCGCACACCGGATCCGGCGTCGTCAAGGACGTGCAGGTGAACGGCCGCTCCGCGGGTGAAGGCGGCCTCAACACGATGATGGCGCATTGGTACGGCGTGCCCGTCGTGATGATCACTGGCGACGATGTGGCGGTCGAGCAGCAGAAGGAGTGGACGCCGAATGTGCGCGGCGTCGTGGTGAAGCGCGCCATCAACATGCGCGCCGTGGAGGCGCGGCCGCTTGCCGAGGCTCGCAAGGAGATCGAGGCGGCGGCCAGGGAGAGCGTGGCGGCGGCGAAGAAACCCGCACGCGATCGCGCGTCGGCTTACAAGGTGCGGATGCAGCTGCGCAACTTCACCATCCCCGAAGTTGCGACCGCCTTCACCGAGATTCAGCTCGTCGCACCTGACACGGTGGAATTCACGCGCACCTCGATGCCCGAGGCGTATCGCATCATCCGCGTACTGTATCGATTTATCAGCCCCGACTAGGGGATGATCAGTGCCGCCCCGCCAGGGATGATGAGGGTCGTACCCCGAAAAACGCCCTTGCGAAGGGATGATTTCGGGGTACGACCCCAATCATCCCTGGCGGACGTACACGGCGCGGCCGAAGTCGCGCCAGCTGCCGTCTTTGCCTTTGACCCGATCGATCACTTCCATCGAACCATCGGGGCGCAGGCGATATGTCGTCTCGCCTTCCTCAGTCTCTGCAGTGCCCCACCTTGAAACCAGCGCGTCGCCGTCACGCCGCGCCTCCAATGGACGGAACATGCCCGCGTTGTCGAACCACATGCCGCGATATTGGCCGTCGCCGCCCGGACGGTAATAGGCGTGGCCTTCGAAGACATTGATCTTCGGCGCCGCACCCATTTCGTTGCGGAACGTCAGGCGCATGAACCTGCCGGACAACTCCCACGTCCACGCCATGTGGATTTTTGACGGCTGATTCAGAATCGTCCCCGTGCCGGTCCATTCACCGGCCAGACGAGACAACAGCGGGTCGGACCCGGATTGAAAGCCGCCGGCGAGAATGGCAAGCGACAAGAGCAGATGCATCACGTCCTCCTGACCGCATGACGATCGTGCGTGCTCAAGATCGACGCGCCTGGCGGATCTTTTCGAGCATCGCCGCGTTCATCGAGGCTGCCGCCGACTCGATCAAACCGGCGGCATTGAGGCGCAAGGCGACGTCGACGACTTCGTTGACGCTTTCCCCGCTGTCTCGCAACCGCCCCGACAGCCACAACCTGGTCTTGACCTCGGCGCCGTCCACGGTCACGTCGCCGCGATCGAGATGTGAGCCGATCAGCGCATGTTGGAGGCCCTTCGCCGTGAACCGCAAGCCCGCCGGTCCCCGCGTCAGCATCAGGATCAACGCATCGTTCGGGTTCTGTCCCAGCAGCGTCTCGAACGGGGCGCCGTTGATGACGAACTGCGTTTTGCGATCGAGAAACCCATCGGGCAGATCCATCTTTCTCGCGTTGAAGAACGCGATGATTTGATCGATGGCCGCAATCAGGCTTTCAGTGGTTGCCAACGGGCGCCGTCCTGCAGGATGAATCGTGTTTCTTCCGGCACATCCCAGTCCGCAATGGCGGGCATCAACGGATCACCGGGCAACATCAGCATGAACTCCGAATCGGACTTGCGAAACCCGGGCATGATGCGCGGTATCTTGCGATGGCGCGTCCACTCGATCGCGTCGGCAATCGAGCGACGCGTTGCCAGCTGCCGAATCGTGGTCCAGGTGGGCGGCGGCAACAGCAACTCGCGCCGCTCGAAGCGCGCAACCGCCTCAGGCGGCGACAGCCACTCCAGCGCAGTGGTCTCCCCATCGTCGTGCCTCGGGTCCTGGCCGGCGGGCATGCGCGCGAGAAAGAACCTCGTGTCGTAACGGCGGGTCTCGATCTCTGGCGTCACCCAATGCGCAAACGGGTAGAGATCGTCTTCGGTGACGGTGACGTTGGCCTCTTCGTGCAGTTCGCGCACGGCGGCGCGGCGAAACGCGGCTTCTTCGGCCGGCGTGAGATCGACGAAGGTCGCCGGCGAAAGCGTCTCACCGTCTCTCGGCCGGTCGAAATCGTCGACGCGCCCGCCGGGAAACACGTACGACCCCGCCATGAACGCGACCTTGTCGTTGCGCCGCACCATCAGCAACTCGAACGGTTCGCCGGCGCCCTCCCTCAGGACGATCACCGTGGACGCTGGCCGCGCCGGGGCAACAGGGGTCTCGTTCATCGCGTTCATAGGATAATCTGCCACGATGATCGAACGCGACGATCGCGACGGCATTCGTATCCTGCGCCTCGCCCATGGCAAGGTCAGCGCAATGGACATTGAGCTTGGTGAAGCGTTCATGCGTGAGATGGATGACGCTGCGGCGTCGCCGATCAAAGCCGTCATCGTCACCGGCACGGGGTCGTCCTTTTCTGCCGGCGTCGATCTCTACCGCGTCGTCAAGGACGGGCCGGAATACGGCAAGCGATTCCTACCGGTACTCGACGCCTTGCTGAAAGCCGCTCTGACGCTGCCGAAGCCGGTGATTGCCGCCGTGAACGGCCACGCCATTGCTGGCGGCTGCATCCTCGCTGCGTGTTGCGATCACCGGATCATGATCGACGGCAACGGACGCATCGGCATTCCCGAGCTGGCGGTGGGCGTTCCCTTCCCGGCCTTGCCACTGCAGATCATGGCCGCTCGGGTCAGCGACGGTGCGCTACGCGATCTCGTCTTCAGCGGCCGTACCGTCCAGGTCGACGAAGCGAAGGCACTTGGCTTGATCGACGAGAAGTGTCCGGCTGGCATGCTGATCGATCGGGCGATGGAAGTAGCGGCGAAGATGGCGGCCATCCCTGCCGGCGCGTTCGCCTTGACGAAGGAAGCGTTTTACACGCCGATCGTCGCGCGCGCGCAATCAATGTCCACCTTGAACGAGCGGGTCACAGACGCGTGGATGCAGCAACACACTTACGACACGATTCGCGCCTATCTCGAAAAGACGATCAGGAAGTAGCTACTCCCACACCCAGTCCCGGATTGACAGGCCGAGGCCGCGTCTATCGGTCATGCCGTAATCGCGTGGCGCCCACAAGCGATCGATCTCGGTTTCCAGGATCAGGTGCGTGCGCCCGGGCGTGGCCGCAATGTCCAAGAACAACGGTCCGCTGCGCCTGATCTCGCCGTCGAACACCAACTTGCCGTCAGCCCACACCTTCGTCATGACCGGCCGCTCGTCGCCGTCGGGGTGATCGGTCCAGGCGACGAACTTCAGGACCTTGCCGCCAACCGGCACCACGGCCAGCGATTTCGGCATGATGGTCCAGCGGCGCTGAACCGGGTTGCCACCGGGATCGGCCTCGAGCTCGCTCATGCCGTACTTGTAGAACCAGCCGAAGCGGATCGAGCGATTGCGCGGCCACAGATCACCGCGTGCGTCGACGATGGTCGCGCTGGCGTGAATGGAGACGAGGAGCAGCGTGGCAATCGCCGCCGGTTTGGACCACGAGGTGAGCGACGACGCCGGCACGCCGCCGCGCTCGACCAGCAACCAGAACACGAACGTCCAGAACGTGATCATCACCGCTGCCGATTGCGCCGGCATGCCGAAGATCGACGCCACCAGGAAACCGAGCAGCGCCCCGCGGATCAGTCCGCTCGTCAGGCGATCGCCGCCACCGCTTTTGAACAACAACATCGCGAGCAGGACACACCACCACACCACCGGTACGGCACCGATCAAGCCCGTCTCGGCGATCGTGTGTCGCAACCATTGCTGCGCGTTGTCTGGCGTCAATGCAGCGTCGCCGTCGTAACCACGCAACCGGCCGAAGTCGCGGACGAGGGTGTGGAATGCGCCGACACCGACGCCGGCGATCGGGTGTTCCTGGATCATCTGCACCGCGGCGAGTCCGTAACCAAACCGCTCCCACAGCAACTCGTTGGCGCTCTCCGCGATGCCGCGATCACCGAGGAACGGCAGATACCCCAGCGTGCCACGCTGCACCACAGTGTGCGTTGAGGCGCGTTGCAGCACGGCGATCACGCCGGCGCCAAGCAGCAGGACCGCGACGCCGGCCATCAACGTGCGGCGGAGATCGAATCGCGCCGTCCGCATCGCTTCGACTCCGGCAACGGCCAAACCGACGATCAATGCCGCCAGGCCCGTTCGCGAGCCGGATGTCCACACGGCACCGATGCCAATCACGATCGACAGCGTGCTCGCGATGACCGGCCACGGCCGTGGAAAACGCTGGGCCAGTGCTGCCGCGCCAATCGACCAGAAGGCGGCGACGGCCCCGAGCTTGTTTGGATCGCCATGCGTGCCGGCGACGCGCAGCATGTAGGTCCAGAAGCCGCGGTTGAGGAACGTCATGTCGACGAAGCCCTGGTAGATAGCCAGCACGCTGCCGATCGTGGCGGTCGCGGCCAGCGGGTAAATCACCTCACGCACGAAGCGCGTTCGATCGTCGCGATACCAGCGGCACAGCGCGTCGATCCACAACACGCCCACCAGGTTCACCGCGGCGAAATACGTCACGTGGAGGTTCGCGTCGAGCGGGCTCACCCCGGCGCTGCTGTTGGACGGGCTCATCGCCAAGACGGTGAGATCGAAATCCGTCTCCCGCAAGAACACGATTGGCCACGACAGGGCAACGATCGCCGCCCAGGTCACGAGGGGCCACTGCCAGCGCGCCGGTAACGACCATCGCCGCAGCCCCGGCCCGGACAAAATCAGACCGGTCATCGGCATCAACCATCCGTAGTCGAACGAATAGTTTTCGTTGATGCCCCAGCCAATGAGGATGGCCGGCAGCAGGTAGAGCAACGCGAGCACGGCCGGCATTGCGATCGCGCGTGCCCGGTGACCAATCGCCGCAAAGACGATCAAGCTGGCGCCGGCAATCCAGATCACGTGCGGTGGCGAGTGCCACGTCGCAAGATACGTCTCGGCTACCACCACCAGCACGGTGGACGCGAGCACGAACGCGCGCAACACCTCGCTCATCGGCGCTCGAACGCCATCACCGTTTCGATATGGTTGGTGTGCGGAAACATGTCCACGGCTTGCGCGCGCGTGGCGCGATAGCCAGCCTTGAGGATAACCGGCAATTCCTTCGCGAGCGCATCGGGGTTACAGGAGACATAAACCACCTTCGCCGGCCGCATCTGTTCGAACACGGCAGCCAGCACGCGGGGCGGACACCCCTGCCGGGGCGGATCCATGATCACCGCGTCGAACGCCCCTTTCACCAGTTCCTCTGCCTTCCCGGCGACGAACCGGACCTGCCCATCCGGAAGCCGATTCAGCCGGAGGTTGGCTTCCGCATCCTTGATCGCGCTGCGGTTCTCCTCGATCGCTGTGACCCTGGCCCCGCTGCGTGCCAGCTGCAGCGCGAACAATCCCGTTCCGCAATACAAATCAAGAACGGTCTTGGCGCGAACTTCTTCCAGCACCATCTTCACGATCGCTGCCGCAATCCCGACATTGGTCTGGAAGAACGCGGTTGGCGACACGAGATACGACACGCCATTGACCACTTCTTTCACGTGGCTGCGTCCTTCGATCTTGATCGTCTCGTCGCCGACCATGAACGGGCCCGGCTTGGCGTGGATGTTGACGAAGAAACCGTCGGGTTTCTGCGCCGATCCGAGAAACTTCTTCACCGG
>DASVFC010000572.1:0-6746 GCA_036380235.1 Vicinamibacterales bacterium | reverse complement strand
CCGCCGAGCAGGCTCGGCAGACCGGTGCCACCACCGAAACAGCCTAGGTTGATTTCGCGAAGTCGCATAAGGCGAACAGCAAGAGCGGACGGGACGTATTCTATAGGAGATGGCTACTTCTCACGGCGGGCCTCTCGCCGTCGCGCTTCAGGATCTCCAACGCATCTTCGGCGAACGGCTGCAGGCACTGGTCGCGTATGGCCGGCCGGATGCGAACCCGGCGCCGAGCCTCGCGCTGGTGCAGACGATCAGCGCCGACGATCTTGCCGCCTGCGCAGCGCGCGCCTCGTCCTGGCATCGTGCCGGCTGCGCAACGCCGTTGCTGCTGACGCGTGATGAGTTTGCCGGATCGCTCGATGTCTTTCCGATCGAGTATGGCTCGATTCTCGACAGCCACCGCGTGCTGTTCGGCGCCGATCCGTTCGGTGGCCTCGAGATTAGCGATGAAGATCTCCGGCGCGCCTGCGAGGTACAGGTCAAGAGCCTGCTCGTACACCTGCGCGAGGATTACATTGAGTGCCGCGGCCGCGCCGCTGACGTGACCGGGCTCGTCGCCGATTCGGCGCCGGCGTTTGCGCAACTGCTCAAGCGGTTGGCGCGACTCGACGACGTCGTCTGCCACACCACCGCGGACATCGCCAATTACGCCTCTGGCCGCCCGCGTCTCGAGCCGCGCGTCGTCGGCGACGTACTCGCGCTCGCGCGCAATACGAGCGCGTCTGGCGTCGACGCGGTCAAGCTCTACCCGGACTACCTGGCGGCCGTTGAATCGCTGTGGCGATTCGTCGACCGTTGGAGACAGGCGTGATCAGACTTGCCGGGCTGATCCTGCTTGGCTGGTTGGTCGCGGCAACGGCAGCAAGCGCACAAGACAGCATTCCGCGACTGACGGCGCCGGTGAACGATTTCGCCAACGTCATCGATGCGCGATCCGAGACCCAGCTTGACGAGTTGATTCGGCGGTTGCAGAACGCCACCGGCGACGTGATGGTGGTCGCCACGGTGAAGACGTTTCAACCGTTCGCCGACCTGCAGTCCTACGCCGTCGAGATGTTCGAGAACGGTGGACAAGGCATCGGCGTAAAGGGGAAAGACAACGGGGTGTTGATCGTCGTTGCGATCGACGATCGACAGGTCCGCATCGAGACCGGCTACGGGCTCGAAGGATTCATTACCGACGGCTTTGCCGGCGAGACGAGCCGTGGCATGACGCCGTTCTTTCGCGAAGCCGAGTACGGCCAAGGGCTGGTAGCGGGCGCGACGCGCGTGGCGGAGCGAATCGCGCAAGGGCGAAACGTCGACCTGAACCTTGCTCCCGCGCCGCAGGCGCAAAGCCGGCGTCGCACAGGCAGCGGCGGGTTTCCAGTCGGGTTCTGGGTCATCCTCCTCATCATCTTCCTCAACCTGATGCGGGGCGGCGGCCGGCGGCGGCGCCGATGGGTCAGCGGCGTCGGTCCATTCGGTGGCGGGTTTGGCGGCGGGTATCGCGGCGGCGGTTGGGGCGGCGGTGGTGGATTTGGCGGCGGCTTCGGCGGGTTTGGCGGTGGTCGTTCGGGTGGTGGCGGCGGTGGCGCCAGTTGGTGATAGAAAGGTGACTATGACAACTCTGAAGCGTTTGCTCGTGGTTGTGGTTCTCGCCAGTGCAGCGGTGGCGTCTTCCGGCTGCTCGTACAACCGTTTCGTCAGCCAGGAAGAGGCGATCAAGACGCAGTGGGCGCAGGTGGAGAACCAGCTGCAGCGTCGCAATGACCTGATTCCAAATCTCGTCGAAACGACCAAGGGATTTGCGCAGCAGGAGCGCGACGTCTTTCAATCGATCGCCGATTCGCGCGCCAAGCTGGCCGGGGCCTCAACACCGGAGCAGCGCATGGCTGCGGCGAATGAACAGTCGTCGGCCCTGGCTCGGCTGCTGGTCGTGGTTGAGAACTACCCGACGCTCAAGTCGGACGCCACGTTCAACCGGCTGATGGACGAGCTGGCCGGCACCGAGAACCGTCTGGCGGTGGAGCGGATGCGCTACAACGAGCAGGTGCAGGCCTATAACACCTCGCGTCGTCAGTTCCCGGCCAACATCACTGCCGCAATCTTCGGGTTCAAGGGGGACTATCCGCTGTTCACCGCGCCGGAGGGAGCGAAAGTGGCACCGAAAGTCGACTTCAAGAAGACCTCGTGACCCAGGGAAAGGGCCCCCGCGGCGCAGACGGTGCGCCGTGGGGCTCGAGCGGACTTTAACGGCTCTGCCCTTCCAACCCTTCCCAGCTTTCCCTCATCCAAAGTAATGCCGGTGGACGACGTCGTCCTTGCTACTCAAGGGGATACGGCGGCTTTCGAACGGGTTTACCGGGCCCATTTGCCGCGCATCTTCAATCTGGCGCGGCGGATGGCCGGTCCCGACGCAGCCGAGGAATTGACGCAGGACGTGTTCGTCCGCGCGTGGCAGAAGCTCGCCTTGTTCCGCGGCGAGTCTTCGTTCGCGACGTGGCTGCACCGGCTCGCGGTGAACGTGATCATCGAGCGCTTCCGGACGCTCGGCACGGCGCGCGAGAGGTTCCTGGCTGATGGTGAAGCGGTGCTCGAGATCGCACCGGCAGCGCCCACCAGGCACGTGGACCTCAGCATGGACCTGCAGGCAGCAATCGCGCAGCTGCCTGACGGTGCTCGACAGGTGTTCGTGCTCCACGACGTCGAGGGGTACAAGCACGAAGAGATTGGCAACCTGCTCGGCGTCTCGCCGGGCACGTCGAAGTCGCAGCTGCATCGCGCGCGGCAAACGTTGCGCGGGCTGCTGCTGAAGAAGAAGGCGTTAGCCGAGACTGACGGTCGTAACTGAGAGCTGTTATGAACGAACAACGACGATTCGGTGAAGACGATCACGGGCCGCTGCAGCCGGACGACATCCTGGCGCAGGCAATCGGCCAGTGGCGTGAAGAATTGCCGACACGGGACTTGTGGTCGGGCATCGAGTCGCGGCTGGAAGCCCGCGCCACCACGACCCGGCGCGTCACGTTCACGTTCACCATCTCACAGCTCGCGATTGCAGCGTCGCTGCTCATCGCCGTGGCTGCGGGCGTTACCTGGCTGGCCACGAACCGTAGCGCGGGCACCGGTGGTGCCGCCAACGGCGGTGAAGTGATCCAGGCCTACACGACGGGTGCGCCCGAAGCAGCGGGCGGCCAGATCGTCCCGGCGAACTTTGCGGACGCGCAGTTCAATGCGGCGGTCACCGATCTCGAGCGCATTCTTCGTGAGGAGCGCGGCCGCCTCGATCCACGGACGGTGCTGATCCTCGAGCGGAACCTGAAAGCGATTGACGATGCAATCAATGAGGCCAGGATGGCGTTGGAAAGTGACCCGGCAAACCCGTTCTTGAATTCACATCTGGCGGATGCGCGTCGGCGCAAGCTCGACCTGCTGCGTCATGCCACGGAGCTCGCTTCGACAGGCGGAGATTAATCGATGATTGCATTGCGTAAGTTAGCCATCTTGAGTGCGGTCGTAACGCTGACCGCTGGCGCGCCGGCTCTGGCGCAGCCGCGCGACGGCGGCTCGGAGCAGCAGGCCCCGATCCAGGCTCGCCCGGGCGGCCCGGGCGACTCGCCGAAGTCCGATCAAACCGTGGACGTGGCGAAGGGGACGCGCCTGGTATTGAGCAACAACGCCGGCGAAGTCGTCGTGCGGTCGTGGGATCGCGACCAGGTGCGCATCCAGGCATCACACGGGGCGCGGGAGACGATCAGCGCTGAAACCACAGACATGACGCTGCGCATTCGCACGCAGCGCGCCGGCGGATCACGCGGCCCTGGCGGCCTCGTCGATTACCAGATCACGGTGCCCCGTTGGATGCCGGTGAATCTCTCGGGCACGTATCTCGATGCCACGATTGAAGGCACCACCGCGGAGGTTACCGTGGAAACGGTACACGGCAACGCGCGCGTGACCGGCGGCAACGGTGCGGTGTCGTTACGATCGGTTGAGGGCGTGATCACGGTCGACAAGGCGAGCGGCCGCGTGCAGGCCACGACCGTGAACGAAGGTATTCGCATCACCAACGTCAGCGGCGAGATTACCGCCGAGACCACGAACGGCGACATCTTCATCGATAACGCCACCACGTCGAATCTCGAGGTGTTCACCGTTAACGGCGAGGTGACCTTCAACGGCACCATTCGCGACAACGGCGCCTATCGGTTGGGCACGCATAACGGCGATATTCGCGTCGGCCTCGGCGGCGCCAACAACGCCACGGTGTTCGTGCGCACCTTCCAGGGCGACTTCTCCGCGGATTTCCCGGTGCAGCTGCCTGAAGGCCAGAACGCGCGCAGCGGCAGCAAGCGCTTCAACTTCACGCTGGGCAGCGGCAGCGCTCGCATGGAGCTGCAATCCTTCGGCGGCGACATCGTCCTCGCCCGCAAGCAGGTGACGAGCCGCGCGGAAGAGCGGCGCCTCCGTCGTGAGCGGATGAACCCGCCGATGGCGGCACCGCCACCCGCACCACCCGCGCCGCCGTCGCCCAAGGCGCCGAAGCCGCCGGGTGGTTTCGACGAGCTCGCCATCGAAGAGTGGGCGGAACATGCCGCGCACGAGATCGAAGAGCACTTCGAGACGCAGTTTTCCGAGACGTTCGAGACGCACTTCGAGGAGAAGTTCGAGAAGGAATTCGCCGACAAGTTCGAAAAGAACTTCGGCAAGGAATTCGAGAAGGGCTTCGAGAAGGAGTTCGAAGAGTCGTTGAAGGCGTGGAAGATGTTCTCGAACAAACCATCGCCGAAGGCGCCGCAATAAAACTCGAGCCTGGCGTGCCGGAAGAGTGCCGGCACGCCGGGTGTCATCTCACGGCATCCATCCGAGCTGCTGCAAACTGAACACGTCGTTCCAGATCTTGGTCAAATGTTTGATTTGACCGCCGTCGAAGTCCATCACGTAGACGTAATCCGCTTCGACCGACTTTCCCGTCGGTGGTACCGGTCCGCCGCCTGCCGTGTGGGTAGCTCGGAACACGCCGAACGCCGCCACATTGTGCCGTCCCTCGTCGACGGCGAACGAACGCACTTCATAACGCGCGTCTGGCATCGGTGTATACAAGCTCTTCATCCAGTTGGTATACGCCTCAACGCTGGTGACGCCGGCAAGAGCCGACGCTTGCGCGGCAAACGTCGCGCCCGGTGTGCAGAACTGTTTGCAGCCGTCCCAACCCTTGCCACTCTCGCACGCCTCGAAGAACTTCTCTGCGGTTTCACGGATCGCGCTCATAGAGCCTCTCCTGTCTCATTGCCATCTGCCGTCGCGGATCGCGACGCTGAAGTATGCACCAGACGTCGTCCGCACATACACTGGCGAGATGGGACTGATAGACAGCTTGCTTCCCGAATTCGATCGCGAAATGGGCCTGACACGGCGGGCACTCGAACGGCTACCCGACGCGCAATTCGAGTGGCGGCCGCACGCTACCAGCACCACCCTTGGCCGCCTTGCTGAACACCTTGCCGAGATGCCGATGTTGGCGTCAACGACGATGACGGAGAGCGGGATGGACGCGACGACGACCCGTGCGGCCGATTACCAGCGGCCCACGACGCGTGCCGCAGTGCTCGCTCAGTTCGATACGCGATACAGGACCGCGCGCGGAAGTCTGGTGAACAAGACCGATGCCGAGTTCGCGGCGCCGTGGACCTTGAAAGCCGGCGGCAAGGAGGTGTTCACGGCGCCCAAGAGCACGGTGATGCGCAACTTCGTGTTGAATCACATGATTCACCACCGCGGCCAGCTGATGGTCTATCTGCGCATGCTCGGTGTTCCAGTGCCGTCAATCTACGGCCCGTCGGGCGACGAACAGATGTAACCCACCTGCGCTCACGCGCGGAGACGCATCCCCGCCGTTCGCTCTCGCTCGCCGGTCAAATCTTGCTCGGCGCATCAAGCGCCTGGGCTATGGACGCCAGAACCGCACCTCGCCGAGTATGGCCTCGCTGCGATTTGTCGATAAGAGAGAGACGTCGGCTCGCTCGAACGCTCACGGCGGGGATGCGTCTCCGCGCGACGCGTTCGATTAAGCGACCTTCAGCACTTTGGACAGGTTGTCGCTAAGGATTGCGCGCTTCTCTGCGTCGTTCAAGAACGTGGCATTCAACACGAGGTCCACGGTAACTGGCCAGTTGAAAGGCACGTCCGTTCCATAAACGACCTGGCTGACCCCAACCTCAGCGACCAGATGGCGCAGGCCTTCTTCCGAAAACACCATCGTGTCGATCAATACCTGAGATTTCAGATATTCACTCGGCTTCCGTTTGTTCGCGCAGTTGGCGTTGCCGCGAACGGTGCAAGCGGCTTCAGTGCGGCCCAAGTATGACGGCAGGTAGCCACCGGCGTGGGCGGCGAAGACTTTGAGGCCCGGAAACTTATCGAAGGTGCCGTCGAAGATCAATCGCGACAGGAAATAGGTGGTTTCGAGCGGGTTGCCGATGATGTTGCCGAGATCGCCCCGGCCCCGGAAGGCGCCTTCCTTGACGATGTTTTCCGCTCCGCCCGGGTGCATGAACACCGGGACGCCAAGTTCGGCGGCCTTGGCCCAGAACGGATCGTATTTGGACAACGACAGATCCTCGCCGTTGACGTGGCCGCCAATCGACGCGCCGCGCAGGCCGAGCCGTTTCACACCGTCCTGCAGTTGGTCCGCCGCGAGCTCCGGATGCTGCAAGGCCACCGTCGCGGTGGCGACAAATCGATCCGGATGTTGCGCCACCCACTTG
>DASVFC010000571.1:0-2456 GCA_036380235.1 Vicinamibacterales bacterium | reverse complement strand
TGCAGATCACGCGCGGCGAGCTTGCCGCGGCGATCAACGAGGCGCACCGGCGCGGCATAAAGGTTACGGGGCACCTATGCTCGGTGACCTACGCGGAAGCGGCAAGCCTCGGCATCGATAATCTCGAGCACGGCTTCTTCGCCGCCACGGATTTCGTTCCGGACAAGAAACCCGATCAATGCCCGGGTCAAGGCGTCGGGCAGAAGACCGTCGCTGCGCTCGACCAAGACGGCGCGCCCTTCAAGAATCTCGTTCAAACGCTGATCAAGGCCAACGTGGCGTTGACGTCGACGCTCACGGTGTTCGAAACCTTCACGCCTGGACGGCCGAAGCCGCCAGGCCTCGAAGTGCTGACGCCGCAACTGCGCGAGCAGTTCGAGCAGAACTACGCGCGCACGGCGCAGAACAAGGACTCGATCTACATCACGCTCTTTCCGAAGGGAATGGCACTGGAACGTGCCTTCGCAAAGGCCGGCGGTCTCCTGATTGCGGGCACCGACCCCACGGGTGGAGGCGGTGTAATCCCGGGATTCGCCAATCAACGGCAGGTCGAGCTCTTCGTCGATGCCGGCTTCATGCCGCTTGAAGCAATGACCATCTCGACGCTTAACGGCGCGAAGTACCTCGGCCGTGACAAGCGGGTTGGCAGCCTGGTCGTCGGCAAACAGGCCGACCTCGTCGTGATCAACGGCAATCCAGCGGCGGCGATCGCCGACATCCGCAAGGTCGAGACGGTGTTCAAGCAGGGCGTCGGCTACGATCCTGCGAAATTGATTGCATCGGTGTCGGGGAAGGCCGGCATCTGGTAGAAATACGATCGTGGACCCTCGTTTCCTGCTGACCACTGGCGGCCTGGTATTGACCGTCGCCGCCGCCCTCTCCGCTCAGACGCGTAAAGACGCCACGGCGGTGGACACGGCCGATCCGGTCGCTGCCGCCATCGCGCGCGGGGTCGGCTACCTCACCAAAGAGGTGCCGAAGTGGAAAGCGCAGCATCCCTGCTATTCGTGCCACAACAATGGCGATGCGGCGCGGGCACTGCTGGCGGCCGGTGCAAAGGGCCACGACATCGGCACCTCGCTCGACGACACGCTCGCGTTCTTGAAGCAGCCCGCGAAATGGGATCAGAACAAAACCGCGGACGGCTTCGACGACAAGCAGCTGGCGCGCGTGCAATTTGCCAGTGCGCTCGCGCTTGCGGAACGCCATGGCAAGGCGGCGAGCACCGATCTTGACCAGGCCGCCAAGCTGCTGATCGCCGATCAGCAAGCCGACGGCTCGTGGACGCTCGATCAGTCGCAGAGCATCGCATCACCGGCCACCTACGGCACCATCCTCGCCACCTGGTCGGCACGCACCACGCTGATCGCCTCGGGCATGCAGCCCGATCACTTCACCATCGTCGCCGCGGATCGATGGATTCGAGGCCTGGCGCCGGAGAACGTGATCGATGCCGCAGGTACCGTGCTCGCGCTCGAGCTCGCCAGCGATGTGATGGCCGAAAACTTGCGCCGCACGTCACTTCAGATCCTGCGCAAGGGCCAGGCGCCCGATGGCGGATGGGGACCGTACCTCACCGCCAAGCCGCAGGTATTCGACACCGCGATCGCGGTCCTCGCGTTAAGCCTGCTCGACGTCGAGCCGCGCCTCGCACGCTCGACGTATCGACCTGATGAATTGAAAGAAGCGATCGCCAAAGGCAAGGCTTACCTGGTATCGCAGCAGCGACCCGACGGCAGCTGGCCGGAGACGACGCGTCCGGCCGATCAGGAAAGCTACGCGCAGCGAATTTCTACCGCAGGTTGGGCGATGTTGGCGCTGCTCGCCGGTGCATGACAGGAGAACAAGAGAAAGAGAGAATACTTTACTGAATCACAAACGGGATCAGCGTCTTCTCAGGCTCGGAGGACTTGTCGGAGCGATCGAATTGATCGACCTCGAAGGCGCGGCCGATCCTGTTGCCAGCGAGATCTTCCAGCATGCCGAACGCAACGAGGTTGTGCGTGCCGGCCTTCCACAGTTCTCTCGGCGTGAACGACCACGTCACTTCGCCGCGGCCGATGACGATTTCGCCGCCGATCGGCTGGCCGTCTGGCCCCTGCACACCTAACGCGCGCAACAGCAATCCGCGATCGAGCGGCTCCGGAAACCCCACGATCAACGGCGTCCGGGTACCCGTTGTCGGCGTTTGGATCTGCCAGGCGGCGTGATCGATCGGCCGCTCATCCGGTGGACCGACCTTGAAGGTGCGCCGATATTCACTCTTCAGCGGCAGCCCGTTGCCGTCGCGCCACTCCGCGTCAACCACCAGGGCGTACGACTTCCCTTCGGTGAGCGATCGCCCCATCTCTTCGATAACCGGGATGCCGCGCTTCTGCCGGCCGGGATCGAAGAACACGGTATAGCGGGTGCGGTCGTCGTTCCAGAATTCGGCATCGAGCGGCAGAAATGGATCC
>DASVFC010000570.1:0-6679 GCA_036380235.1 Vicinamibacterales bacterium | reverse complement strand
TGACGTCCGACGACACGTGGTTGGCGTCGGTGCTTGGCGCGAAGGAAGCGGAAGACGCCGATCCTGGCCATCCATTGCGGCACGTGCTGACGAGCGTAGTCGGCACCAAGGACGACCTGAAACCTGAGTCGCGCGAAGAGGATCTTAGAAGTGGCGACACGTTCGTGCTGTGCACAGACGGCATTCACGGCCGACTGGATAGCGCGGCGCTGGTCAGCTTGCTGGCGGGCGCGACGACGGCTGCGGATCGCGCCGACAAGCTCGTAGGCGAAGCGATTACGCGCGGGACGACGGATAACGCGACAGCTCTTGTGATTACGGTTTCTTGATGCGCAATTGTTTTGTGCTGATTTTGGTAGCGATGTTCGCGGGCGCGTGTGGCAGCGAGCCGGAGAGGTCTGCCACCCCGTCGCCGGCGGCCGAACCCACACCCGCTCCGGCCGCACCCGTGGCTGCGGCACGGCCCCGCGTGGTGTTCCTGGGCGATAGCCTGACCGCGGGCCTCGGTTTGCCCACCGATCAAAGCTATCCCTCGTTGATCGGCAAGCGGCTCGAGGACAAGGGTCTCGAGTACGAGATCGTCAACGCCGGCGTGTCTGGCGACACGTCTGCGGGTGGATTGCGGCGTCTCGATTGGTCGTTGCAGGGCGATGTGCGCGCGCTGGTGGTCGCGTTGGGCGCCAACGACGGCCTGCGCGGCCTGCCGCCCGACGAGATGAAAAAGAATCTCGAGGCGATCCTCGATCGCGCCAAGGGCCGAAACATTCCCGTGGTGCTGGCCGGCATGGAGGCGCCGCCGAACTTCGGCGCTGACTACACGCGTTCGTTCCGGCAGGTCTACGCCGATCTGGCGAAGGAATACGACGTGCGGTTCGTACCGTTCATGCTCCAAGGAGTCGCCGGTGATGCCTCGCTCAACCAGGCTGACGGCATTCATCCCAATGCCAAGGGCGCCGAGATGGTGGCGGAATTGATCTGGGCGGAACTGCAACCGGCGCTGTCGCGTCCTAACTAACGATCGATGATCACTCTTCGCGGCGTCAGCAAGACGGTCCAGAGCGGCGGCCACCCCCTCACAATCCTGCATCCACTCGATCTCGATGTGCCGGCGGGCCGCTGCCTGGCCATCGTCGGTCCATCGGGCAGTGGCAAGTCAACGCTGCTTGGATTGATCGCGGGACTGGACTCGGCAACGACGGGCACGATAACCATCGCTGGCACTGAGATCACCAGTCTCGATGAGGATGCGCTGGCACGGCTGCGTGGCGAGAAGATCGGGTTCGTGTTCCAGTTCTTTCACCTGGTGCCGTCGTTGACCGCGATCGAGAACATCCAGGTGCCGATGGAAATCGCCGGACGGCGAGACGCCGCGGCGCGCGCGCAGGCGCTGCTCGATGAAGTCGGGCTGCACGATCGCGGGCACCACTATCCATCGCAGTTGTCGGGAGGCGAGCAGCAGCGCATCGCTATCGCGCGGGCGCTGGCCAACGATCCGCCGCTGATTCTCGCCGACGAACCGACCGGCAACCTGGACAGCTCGAATGGGCGTCACATCCTCGACTTGCTGCTCGAGGTGCGTCGCAATCGCGGCGTCACGCTGGTGATGGTGACGCACGATCAGCAGGTAGCGGCGATCGCCGACGATCGCCTGGTGCTGCGCGACGGGCGGCCGGTTGTTGAGGCGTCGACCATGAGCGTCGCGGTCCCGTGAGCACGCGACAGCGAGTTCAGTCATGAGGTTCGTCACGTTGATGGCGGCGCGCGAGATGCGCGCATCGTGGCAGCGGCTGCTGTTCTTCTTCATCTGCATCGCCATCGGCGTCGGCGCCATCGTGGCGTTGCGGTCGGTCATTCAGAGTGTGCGGCAGACGTTTGACGGCGAAGCCCGCGCGCTGATTGCTGCCGACGCGATTATCAACAGCAACCAGGCTCTGAAACCGGAGCTGCTGACCAAAATCAACGAGCGGCTGCAAGCGGCCGGCGCCACCAGCACGCCGGCGATCGAGCTGGCGACGATGACGCGGGCGTCGGACAAGGAAGGTGGCCGGGCGCGGATGGTGGAGCTGCGCGCGGTCGATGAAGGGTTTCCGTATTACGGCGAGTTGAAGCTGGCCGGCGGCACGCCGTACCAACACGGGTTGCTGCGTGGATTCGGCGTGCTCGTGCGCCCCGAGTTGCTGGCGCAGCTTGATGTCAAGGTCGGCGACACGCTGACGATCGGCTCGCAGCGATTCACCATTCGGGGGGCGATCGAAAGTGAGCCGGGCCGTCAGCTCGGCGGCTTCACGATCGGACCGCGCGTGTTCATCGACATTGCCGATCTCGAGAAGACCGGGCTGGTCGGCTTCGGCAGCCGCGTGGCGCACCAGCGCCTGTTGAAGGTGCCGCCGGCGGCGTTCGACAAGTTGATCACCGACTTGCGCGCCGACTTCGCCAACGAGTTCGTGCGCGTCCGCTCCTACAAGTCGACTGAAGAATCGATGGGGGAGAACTTCGAGGCGGCCGAAAATTACCTCAGCCTCGTCGGCCTGGTGATCGTGATCCTCGGCGGCATTGGCGTGTCGAGCGTCACGCGCGTATTCGTGCAGCAGAAGATGAAGAGCATCGCCGTGCTGAAGTGCCTCGGCGCGCGCTCGTCGCAGTTGCTGACGATTTACGTGGCGCAGGTCGCCGTGCTCGGCCTTGCCGGCAGCGCGCTCGGTGTCGCTCTGGCGGCGCTGGTGATCAGCGCTGCGCCGGGCCTCCTCGCCGGCGCGACGCCGGGTCTGCAGATCAACTACGCATTGACGACGCCCGCCGTGCTGCAGGGACTGGGAATCGGCCTCCTGGTATCGCTGTTGTTCTCGCTGGTGCCGCTGCTCGAAGTACGGCATGTCAAGCCGTCGCTGCTACTGCGGGACGAAGCGCGGCCGCGACACCGCGATCTGCTGCAGATCGCCGTTGCGGTGGCGGCGACGGCCGGCCTCGTTGCGCTCACGGTGTGGCAGGCGGGCTCGTTGCGTATCGGCTTGATCGTCGCGGGCGGCTTTGCCGCCACGGCCATCGTGCTGCACGTTGCGGGGTCGCTCCTGATCCGGCTGATCGCGCCGCTGGCGAAGTCGCGTTCGTTCCCGCTGCGTCACGCTGTGCTGCAGCTCAAGCGCCCGGGCAGCCAGATGCGCATCGTCCTCCTTGCCGTTGGCCTGGGCAGCTTCTTCATCATCGGCGTGCGCTCCCTCCAGGAGAGCCTGGTCACGCAATTCGCGATGAACATCAATCCGGAATCACCGGACATGTTCTTGATCGACGTGCAGCAGGACCAGGTCGAGACCGTGCGGGCGACGCTCACGGCGCACCAGGACGCCTCTGCCACGCCGCCGCGGTTGCTGCCGGTGCTGCGCGCGCGCGTGGTGGGCGTGTCGGGACGCGAAATCAATCTCGAGAACTACGAGGACGTGCGCGGCCGCGGCTCGCTGGCCCGCGAATACACCATTACGTATCGCGCGCAGCTCGAAGACAACGAGCGCGTTGTCGCCGGCACGATCTGGGAGCCGACGCCGTCGAGCGAGCCGGAGGTGTCGATCGAGCAGTTCATCAGCGAGCAGTTCAAGATCAACATCGGCGACACCGTGCGGTTCGACGTGCTCGGCCGCACCATCAGCGCCAGGGTCACGAGCGTGCGCTACGTCGAGTGGTCCGACAGCCGCGCCGGTGGGTTCATGTTCGTGTTCCGGCCCGGCGTCCTCGAGCAGGCGCCGCACAGCTTCGTCGGTTTCCTCAAGGGCCCGCAGGATGCGGCCACCCGCGCGCGGCTGCAAAGTGCGCTGGTCGCCGCTGCGCCTAACGTTTCGGTAATCGATGGCCGGGAAATCCTCATGACCATCAAGTCGGTAGTGGACAACGTCACGTTCGCGGTGACCGTGGTCGGCACGCTGGTGTTGTTGAGCGGCCTGCTGATCCTGATCGGCGCCGTGGCGATGACCAAGTTCCGCCGCGTCTACGAGGCGGCGATTTTCAAGACGCTGGGCGCCACCCGCCAGCTGATCGCGGCGGTGTTGTTGCTCGAATATGGGTTGCTCGGATTGCTTGCCGGATCGATTGGCGCGCTCGGTGCGATTGGCCTCTCCTGGGCGATCAGCCGTTACGCGTTCGATATTCCATTCCGGCCGTTGATCGGTCTCAGCGCTGCGGGCATCGCGATCACCGCGCTAATCGTCGCCGCCGTCGGCGTGATCTCGAGTTGGGAAGTGCTGCAGCGAAAGCCCCTGGCGACATTGCGGGCGGAATGATTGAAATCTCGCCGCAAATCGGGCCGCTGGAAAGACCCGCGCCAGGTCAGTTGCATCTTTGCTAAGATGAGAAGTTAACGTAGAACCCGGCGGGGAAGGCAGGAGTACGAACTACATGAACGTCTCGGTTTTCAAGGATGCCTTGCTCAAGAAGCGGGCAGAGCTCGAAGAGACCGCTGGTTTCAAGCCGCTCACCGACTCGATGGAGCACAACAACGGCCGGCAGGGCGACATGGCCGACCAGGCGGCCGGCAACAACGAAGTGCACATCCAGCTGCGACTCAAGCAGACGGATGCGAAAATTCTGCAGGCAATCGACGAAGCGTTGATGCGGATCGAGAAGGGAAATTTCGGCATCTGCAAGGACTGCGGCGAGCCGATCGCCGAAGCCCGCCTCAACGCCATTCCGTGGACGCGGGTGTGCATCACCTGCAAAGAAAAGCAGAAGGCCTAGACGTGAGCGAACAGTCACTGGCGGAATTGATCCGCGACGTCTACCTCGAGCGCGTGGCGCTGCTGATGCGGCACGAAGACGTCGCCGTCACGGTCACCGACTACGACATCAACAACGCCTATCAATACATCATCGCCCGCGAGCAGACGCACCTGTCGTGGCTGCAGCACGCGCTGCTGGATCTCGGCGCGCCGATCCCGGCCGACCCGTCGCGCGGCTCGCAGCTTTCCGTGAAGGGCGACGGCTGGAAGTCGCTGGCCGGCGAGGACGCGCGCTCGAACTTGCAGTTCGTCGACAAGTGGCGTCCGAAGATCGAGACCATCACCAACGCGCGCCACAAGGGCATGCTCAAGGTAATTCTCGGCGAGATGCTCGAGCACAAGCGGCTGTTCGACCAGGCGTCGCAGGGCCGCCGCGACCTGATTGGCAAGTCGCTCGAGATTAACGATCACACCGGCGACGTGATGACCGCCCGCTTCGTGGGCGACATCTAGGCCGGCCACCGCTTAGACACCGATTACGCTGATCACCGTTGTCGTCGCGTTAGGCAGCAACATCGGCGATCGCGAAGCGCACCTCGCCTTCGCGGTCGCCAGGCTCTCCGCACTCCTGTCCAATCTCAAACGGTCACGCTGGTACGACACCGCGCCGGTGGACGTGCCTGGCGATCAGCCCCGCTATCTGAATGGGGTAGTGGTCGGCGACACAATGCTCTCCCCGTCGGCGTTGCTCGGGGAACTGCTGGCCATCGAGCGCGAGGCCGGGCGCACGCGGCCATCGCCGATGGCGCCGCGCACACTCGATCTCGACTTGATTTTGTATGGGAGCGAGCGGATTGAGGAAGCGGGCTTGACGGTGCCGCATCCGCGATTCCGCGAACGGCTCTTCGTGCTGGAGCCGCTCGCGGAAGTCGCGCCGGGTCTCGTCGACCCGGGCACGGGTGAAACGATTAGTGACCTGCTTCGACGGGCGCGGGCTTCTTCCTGAGCCCGGCCAGGCCTTCTTCAAACAACGTATACATTGCCGGCACGAACACCAGCGTGATCACCGTCGAGGTCATCAGGCCGCCAATGACGACGCGCGCCAGCGGCGCCTGGAGTTCGGCGCCTTCGCCGATGCCGAGAGCCATTGGCACCAGGCCAAGGGCGGTGCAGAGGGCGGTCATCAGGATCGGCCGCAGGCGGTGGCGGCCGGCAAGCTCGATCGCCTGCCGCAGCTCCATCTTGTCGCGGTGGCGCAGAGTGTTGGTGTAGTCGACCAGCAGGATGGCGTTGGTGACGACGATGCCGGCCAGCATGATGACGCCAATGTAGGCCTGCATGCTGAACGGCGTGCCGGTGATGAGCAGTGCTCCCACCACCCCGATGGCCGCCAGCGGAATCGAGAAGATGATGATGAACGGATCGCGCAGCGATTCATACTGAGACGCCATCACCGTGTAAACGAGGACGATGGCGAGAATCAGTACCAGCTGCAGCTCGCGGAATGATCGGTTCTGTTCTTCGACTTCATTGCCGAAGCCGACCGCGAAATCACGCGGCACCTGGATTTCGTTGAGTCGCGCCTGCACGGCATCGACCGCTTCGCTCAACGTCACTTCGGTTTCGGCGTTGACGCGCTGCACGCGCTCCTGGTTCTTGCGCTCGATCGACACCGGGCCGGTGCCGCGATCGATCACCATGACGTTCTTGGCCGGCAGCACCTGGCCCGCCGGCGTGCTCAGCAGCACGTCGCCGACCTCGGACACCTCCTCGCGATCCGACTCGCGCAGACGCACGATGATCGGGTACTCGTTGCCGGCGTCGCGGAACATCGCCGCCTGCGTGCCGGCGACGTTGGTGCGGATGGTGTTGGCGACGCCGGTGACCGTCAGCCCGAGCAGCGCCGCCTTATCGCGATCGACGCGCACCGCCAGCTCCGGCCGCCCTTCTTCGCGCTGCAGTCGCGTGTCGGCGAT
>DASVFC010000569.1:0-2360 GCA_036380235.1 Vicinamibacterales bacterium | reverse complement strand
GAATCTGGTAGGCCGGCGCCACCGTGAACAGATGCGCCGCCGATCCGATCACCGCCGGCGTCATCTCCTGCAGCGCGTTGATCTTGTCGAGGATCCAAATGCCGCGGCCGTGCGACGCCAGCACGAGATCGTTGTCGCGCGGATGAATCACCAGGTCGTTGAACGGCAGCGTCGGCATGTTGTTCTTCAGCTCGATCCAGTTGGTGCCGCCATTCCGCGTGAAGAACACGCCGAGCTCCGTCGCCGCGAACAACAGGTCTGGATTTTTGACGTCTTCGCGAAGCGTCCTGACGACGCGGCCGGAGGGCATGTCGCCGGAAATCGACGTGAACGTCTTACCACCGTCCGTCGACTTGTAAATCCAGTTGCCGAAATCATTGCTGCGGTGGTTGTCCATTGCCACATAGACGGTGGCGGCGTTGTGACGCGACGCCTCGATCGATCCAAACCACGATGACTTCGGCGCACCAGGCAGGCGATCCTGCAGGTCGGTCCACGTCTTGCCGTCATCCGTCGACATGCGCAAGCGCCCATCGTCCGAGCCGACGTAGATCAGCCCCTTCTGCAGCGGCGACAGCGCAATTGCGACCAGGCCAGGGTAGAAGGGCACGCCGTCGTCGACCGACAATACGTTCTCGTCAGGCATGCGTCCCATCAGCGGCAGCTTCGAGCGATCGACGCCGGTGGTCATGTCGCCGAGATCTTCCCAGGTCATGCCGCGATCGCGAGAGCGGAACAGATGCTTGCCGCCGGCATACACCGTGGCTGGATCGAAAGGCGAGAGCGCCACCGGCGAATCCCAGTTCGCGTAGTGCCATTCGTTGCCGAGCACTTGCTGCGGAACGTTCTTGCCCCACGTGTTCCAGTTGCGCCGATCGGAGATGGCGCCTTGCGGATCACCGGGGCGAATGTCCTGCGTCGTCCACGTGCGCGTGTCGTTTCTCTGCAGGCCGAGGAACTGGCTCGCCGAGAAGACGTGACGCGAGTTCGTGGGATCCGGAACCGAGAAGAACCCGTCGCCGCCGCACAACCGCGACCAGTGTTCGTTGAGGATGCCGTTGGTGGTCCAGCTCGCGCTTGGTCCTTTCCAGCAGCCGTTGTCCTGCAGCCCGCCGTAGATGTTGTAAGGTCGCTCGTTGTCCACCGCAACGCGGTAGTACTGCGACACCGGCAGGTTCTGCACGTACAGGAACTTCAACCCGCGATCGAACGAGATGCCGATGCCGCCATCGTCGAGCTTGATCACATGGCGCGAGTCCCTGGGATTCACCCATACAAAGCGATCGTCACCGTGCGTCGTGGTGTTCGGAGTGGTGAACGACTCGCCGCCGTTATCGGAGAACGAGTACGAATTCATCATGTAGACGCGGCGATCGTCCTGCGGATCGATGATCGGCTGGCTGGCATACATCGGACGCGGGTTCCAGTTCGACATGAACCGCCACGTCTTGCCGCCATCGTTGCTGCGATACAGGCCGCCGCGCCGTTCCGTATACGCCGTCGACGCGTTGTAGCGGAAGCCTTGCTCGATGCTGACCAGCACCACGCGCGGATCCTTGCGATATACGGCGATGCCGATGCGTCCGTACTCGCCGTCGGGCAGGCCGTTGCCCGTCAACTTCGTCCAGGTCGCGCCCGCGTCCGTGCTTTTCCACAGCGCGCTGCCAGGGCCGCCGCCGTTGAATCCGAATGCGCTGCGCCGGCGCTGATAAGTTGCGGCATACAGGACGTTCGGATCGTTCCAGTCCATCGCCACATCGGTTGCGCCCGTGTCGTCATCCACGTGCAACGTGCGCTGCCACGTCTTGCCGCCGTCCATCGTGCGATACAAACCGCGCTCGCCACCGGGGCCCCACACGGAACCTTGCGCGGCCACATACACGATGGCGGGATTCGACGGGTGCGTGACGATGCGGCCGATGTGCATCGAGGTCTTGAGGCCGACGTTCGTCCACGTCTTGCCGCCGTCGATGGTCTTATAAACGCCGTCGCCCCAGCTGACGCTTTGCCGGTTCGCGCGCTCGCCGGTGCCCACCCAGATGATGTTGGGATCGGGTTGATAGATCGCGACGTCGCCAATCGAGTGCACCGCTTCACGCTCGAACACCGGCGTCCACGTGATGCCGTTGTCGGTGGTGCGATACATGCCGCCCGTCGCCGACGCCACATACATGGTGAACGGATTCGATTCGACGACGTCCATGTCGACGAAACGTCCTGACATGGTGGCGGGGCCGATCCCGCGCAAACGCAGCCCGGCCAGATCACTCGAGCGCAGTGCAGCATTGGCCTGGGCAGTCTGGGCACCAGCTTCGGCACTAAGTACGTGGAGGCGGGTCTTCAGACCCGCCTGATCTGCG
>DASVFC010000568.1:0-6686 GCA_036380235.1 Vicinamibacterales bacterium | reverse complement strand
ACAATCGCGTGGCTGGCCGGCAAAGGTGTGCGGCTGATCGGCATCGACTCGGCGTCGGTGGATCCGGCCGACAGCAAGACGCTGGACAGCCATCAGCAACTGCTCGTGCACGACATGCGCGTCCTCGAGAACCTTGTGCTCGACGCGGTTGCCGAAGGCGACTACGAGCTGATCGCGTTGCCGCTGAAGCTGACGTCGGCTTGCGCCTCGCCGGTGCGCGCCGTGCTGCGATCGTCATGACGTCGCGTGAAGCCTGCGCGGCGAGAGACGCGTCCGACCCACTGGCGCCGCTGCGGTCGCTGTTTGCGATGGCTCCGGTCGACGCCCAGGGTCTTATCTATCTCGACGGCAACTCGCTGGGCGTGCTGCCGGTGGCGACACCGCAGCGGGTTCAGGAAGTTGTCGAAACAGAATGGGGCAGCGGCTTGATCCGCAGCTGGAACTCCGCCGGCTGGATCACGATGTGGCAGCGGATCGGCGACAAAATCGCGCGGTTGATCGGCGTCGGTCCCGGCGAGGTGGCGGTGGCGGATTCGACGTCCGTCAACCTGCACAAAATCCTGAGCGCGGCGATTGCGGTCGCGCCCACACGCACGCACATCGTCTCGGAGCGGACCAATTTTCCGACTGACCTCTATATCGCCGACACGCTGGCACGACAACACGGTTACGAGCTGCTCCTCGTTGATGACGCGAACGTGGCGTCGCACCTGGACGATCGCGTCGCGATCGTGATGCTGACGCACGTCAACTATCGCACCGGTTACATGCACGATATGGCGGCGGTGACGCGCGCGGCCCATGAAGCTGGTGCCATCGTGGTGTGGGACTTGGCTCACTCCGCCGGCGCCGTGCCCGTCAACCTTTATGGGGCGCAGACCCCGGAGGCGGCGGACTTCGCAGTCGGCTGCGGCTACAAGTATCTCAACGGCGGCCCGGGAGCGCCGGCGTTCGCGTGGGCGCACCCACGGCACACGGCGTGGATGGATCGCGAGCAATTCCGGCAACCGCTGTCGGGCTGGCTCGGTCACGCGTCGCCATTCACGTTCGCCCCCGACTACCGGCCCGCGCCGGGAATTGCGCGGTTCATCTGCGGCACGCCGCCGGTGGTGGCGATGGCGGCACTGGAATGCGGCGTTGATTCCGTCCTTGCGGCGGAAGACGCCGGCGGCATGACCGCCATCCGCGAGAAATCAACCGCGCTGACGCAGCTGTTCATCGATCTCGTGGAGCAGCGTTGCGCCGGGCATGACCTGACGCTGGCCTCTCCGCGCGCCGCGCACGAACGCGGCAGCCAGGTCTCATTCGCGCATGCGACGCACGGTTACGAAATCATGCAGGCGCTCATCGCACGCGGCGTGATCGGCGATTTCCGCGCGCCAGACATTCTGCGGTTTGGCTTCACGCCGCTCTACACGCGGTTCATCGACGTGTGGGACGCCGTCGATCGATTGCACGGCGTCCTCGAGCGCGGTGAGTGGCGCGATCCGCAGTTCGCGGTCCGCGCCGCCGTCACCTAGACGCCGCCGCGGCAACCGCGGGCGCCGCCGCACTGGCCGCCGCCTCCGCTTCGAGCCAGTCCACCAATCGCACGAATGGATCGAAGCCGATCACACGCGGCGCGTCGGCGACGAAGTTCGACAGCGCGTTGATGTCGTAGTAATACCGCCGCCCATCGCGGTCGTCGATCATGTATTCGATGCCGCCGATCTCGATGTGCGCCGCGGCCATGATCAACTCCACCTCGGCGATCACCTCGGGTGGAGGCGTGTAACCTTCGACGCGCAGGTTGTTCTTCGGCGCGTCCGCGGGACAGGCACCGCGAGCCAGCTCGACGCCGTCGGTCGACTGGCAGATGTCGGCCGGGCACAGGTTGAAGCTCTCGCCCGTCGAATAGACGTTGATGCCATAGAGAAACTTCCCGTCCAGCACCTCGACGCGCGTGATGTGGCCGTTGCGCGCAGGCACGTATTCCTGGATCAACGCCGTGTCGTCGATTCCAAGGTCGATGCGGCCCTCCTCGACGGCTCGCTGCAGATCGGCGGCGGAATCAAAACGCACGATGCCGGCGCCACTGCCGCCAATGTTGGCCTTGACGACGATCGGAAAACGCAGCCTCGCTGCTGCCGCCGGCGCCTGCGAGGCGTGATTGATGACGCGTGCCGCCGGATACGGCAGCTTCAGCGACTGCAGCAGCGATAACTGCAGTGCCTTCGAGGTTTCATGACGGAAGGCCTCAACGCCGTTGAGCACGCGCACCCCGAGGTGCTCGAGATGGCCCAGATAATGCTGGGTGTAGAGGATGCTGTGGCGGCGCCCTCGCAAGTAGGCCGACGGGCTCATGCGGTTGAACACGAGCGAGAAGCGACGGTCTTCGTCACCCGACGGATCGAACCGGTGTGCGCCGGCGTCGATGCGTTCGTACGGCGTGCCGCGCCGATCGAGCTCGGTAAACAGCGGCCTGAACCAGTCGGGATGTTCGTAGTAGACGCCTATGGGTTTGATCGGCACGGCAACACTCCTTCGCGCAAAAACAAAAAGGCCCGGAAAGCAATGACTGCCTTCCGGGCCTCGAGCTGTGAACGGTCGCCTGGGTATCAGGCGGGTGCGATCGATGCAGACACAGCGCGGCTGTCGGAGGCATGGTCTCCGCAGCAACAACACGCGCAGGTCAGGACCGCAAACACGATGTCCCCCGTTATTCCACGCCGGCGCCGGACCTGTCAACCCGGTGCATGATGAGGAGGTGCCCGAGCTACCTGAAGTCGAAACCGTCCGGTTGATGCTCGAACCGGCGATGCGCGGCGCCAGGTTCACGCGCGTCATCGTGAACCGTCCCAACCTGCGGATCCCGTTTCCCGAGAAGTTCGTCGAACGGCTGCGCGGCAAAACCGTTGATGCCGTCGAGCGGCGAGGTAAGTACCTCACGATGACGCTCTCATCAGGCGAGACGCTGATCATGCACCTCGGCATGTCGGGATGGTTCTCGGTGGCGCCCACGGGCGACCAATCGCGCGAGGCCGATCCCCACGATCACGTGGTCTTCGTGATGTCATCGGGCCAGACGGTGGTGTTCAACGATCCCCGCCGTTTCGGGTTCATGGATCTCGCCGCCGCGGGTGCATTCAGCGACTATCCGTCGCTGCGGGTGATGGGGCCCGAGCCGCTGTCGGCCGGCTTCGATGCGGTGGCGCTGGCGCGAGCCTGCGCAGGAAAGCGGACCCCCCTGAAGACCGCCCTCCTCGATCAACGTGTCGTCGGCGGCCTCGGCAACATTTACGCGAGCGAGGCGCTCCATCATGCGCAGCTGTCACCGTTGCGCAAGGCGTCGACAATTGCCACGGCATCCGGCCTTCCGAAGCCCGCCGCGGTAAAGCTGGCGAAAGGCATCAAGGCCGTCTTGATCGCGGCGATCAAGCGTCGCGAGTCGCCGTACCGGTCGGCGCGGTTCCGCGTCTACGAGCGTGCAGGGGAACGTTGCCTGCGCTCCGGTTGCGGCGGCACCATCAAGCGCATTACGCAGGCCGGCCGGTCGACGTTTTATTGCCCGCGATGTCAGCGATGACGGCTCTGCTGGCGTCCCTCCAGCAAGCCCGAAATGCATCATTACATCTATATATGATTTGATATATACTCCGCCGTCATGACGGACCGGCCGCGCAACGGCGAACATTTGCCGCCCCTGAAACCCAAGGTCCTGCACGTGCTGCTGGCGCTTGCGGATGGCGCCCGCCATGGCTACAGCATCATGCAGGAGGTCTCGGCGCGGAGCGATGGCAATGTCCGGATATGGCCGGCGGCGATGTACGGATTGCTGCGCGAGCTCGAAGCCGACGGCCTGATCGTCGAAACCGACAAGCGGCCCAGCGAAGACGATGAGCGGCGGCGGTATTTCTCGCTGACGCCGCTGGGCAAGCGCGTCCTCGGAGAAGAGGTCCGGCGGCTCGAAGCCATCGTCGATCTCGCGCGCGCGACCCGCGCATTGAGGGGACGCGCATGAGATACCAACGCCTGCTGTGGCTGCTGCGAGGCCGCGACGATCGCGAACAGGAGGCGATCGCCAACGACGCCGAAGCGTTACTCGCCGCCGCTCGCGCGCGCGGGACGACGGCAGTGGCAACGACGTGGGTGGGTCTGATCTGGGACGCCGTGGTCAACGGTGGGCTGCAGGATCTGGCGCGAGCGTTTCGTGCCCTCCTTCGCGCGCCGGGATTTACCATCACCGTCTCGCTCCTGCTCGGGGTGGGCGTCGCCGCCACCACCACGTTGTTTGCGTTGATCAATGCGGTCATCCTGCAGCCGCTGCCATACGGCAACCCCGACGAGCTCGTCATGGTGTGGTCGACCAACGCGCCGCAGAATCGCGTGCGCGAGGGTCCTTCACCTGGTGACGTCAACGACTGGGTGGCGAACAACGACGCCTTCGAAGAACTGACTTCGTGGTGGACGGCGCAAGCAACGCTGCGCGGACGTGACGGCAGCGCACCGGTGACGGGCGTTCAAGTCACCAGGGGTTTCTTCGAAGTGTTCCGGCGCGAGGCGCTCGTCGGGCGCACGTTCACCGCCGACGAATATACCGGCGCCGCATCGATCCCGTCAGGCCGCACTAGCAGCCGCGAAGCACTCCTCGTGCTCAGTCATCGCCTGTGGCAGAGCCTCGGCGCCGACCCGGCACTGATCGGCGGGACGTTGTTCATCGAAGGCCGCAACTGGCGCGTTGTCGGTGTGATGCCGCCTGACTTTGCAATCCCGGATGCCAACGCCGCGTTCTGGACGCCGTGGGACATGCGCGAGTCATACAACGGTCCGCGATTTGCTGATGGTCCACCGCGCGAAGCGCGCTTCCTGCGCGCCGTCGGCCGGTTGAAACCGGGACTGTCGCGCGAAGCGGCGCTCGATCGAATGCAGGTGCTGGCGGGGCGCATGGCCGCGGATCACCCGCGCACGAACGCCGATTGGAGCGTTGAGCTCGTGCCGCTGCGCGATGAATTGATCCGCTCGAGCCGCACGGAACTGTTGCTCGTGTTCGGCGCGGTATTCGGGTTGTTGCTGCTGGTGTGCGCGAACGTGGCCAGCCTCTCGGTGGCCCGCAGTGCGGCACGGGCGCGCGAGCACGCCATCCGTTCGGCACTCGGCGCCGGCCGCGGGCGCCTCGTCCGAGAGCACCTCGCCGAGACGGCACTGACGGTGGTGCTGACGGCAGCGATCGCGTTGCTCGTGACCATGTCGTCAGTTGGCGCCGCCACCGCGTTCGCGCCAGACGACATCCCGCGCGTGCACGAAGTGCGGATCGACGGCACCGTCGTCTGGTTTGCGATCATCGCGGCCCTTCTTGCGACGACGATCGGCGTGCTGTTGCCGGGACTTCGCCGCGGGCCGGGCGCGATCGCCGCAACGCTCAAGGACGGCGCGCCGGTGTCTGGCCAACATGCGAGCCGCGTGCGGCGGGCCCTGGTGATCGCCGAGATTGCGGTCACGGTAGTGCTGCTCGTCGGAGCCGGCCTGCTCGCACGCAGCTTCGCCAGCCTGCAGCGGGTGGACCCGGGCTTCGACCTCGACAATCTGCTGGTGATGCGCATCGCACCGGACGTGACGCGATATCGAGGTGCGCCGCTCGTTAACGGCTACTACAACCGTGTCTTCGACTCCATTCGCGAGTTGCCCGGCGTGCAGTCCGTGGCAGCGGTTACGGTGTTGCCGATGAGCACGATCGGTTCGGATTTCTACCGGCCGTACTGGCTCGAGGGCGAACGGCCGGCGGGCAATGTCGTGCCCCAGGCCAACGTCCGAATGGCGACACCGGGATACTTCAGCACCTTAGGGCTGCCCCTCGCCGCAGGGCGCGAGTTCTCGATGCAGGATCGCATCGACGCGCCGCGCGTCATCATCATCAATGAGAGCCTGGCGCGGCTGGCCTGGCCCGGGCAAGACCCGGTCGGGCGATCGTTGATCCTCGATTACCAGGGCGGTCCAACAGCCCGGCAAGTGGTCGGCATCGTTCGCGACGCGCGTTACGATGGGCCGCGCAGCAATCCCTCACCCGAGATCTTCATTCCGCACGCGCAGAATCCGTATCTGGTGATGAACGTCGTGGTCCGCACCACGATCGAGCCGGAGTCGCTCGCGCAAGCGGCACGCGCGCAAGCGGTGAAAGTGGATCCCGATCAGCCCGTGCATTCGGTGACCACGATGACGCGCCTGCTCGACGACACGCTGCAGGAGGATCGATTCGCCATGTTGTTCGTGGCGATGTTTGCCGTCGCCGGGCTGACCACGGCCACGACCGGCGTCTACGCCCTGCTCGCGTATACCGTGGGGCAGCGGCGGCGCGAGATCGCCGTTCGCATCGCGATCGGTGCGTCGTCATCTTCGGTGGCGCGCTTGGTCGTCATGGAATCCATGACGCTGGCGCTCTTTGGCTGCGTCGTTGGCGCCGTGGGCGTTGCGGCAGTGAGCCAGGTGACCCAATCGATCTTGTTCGGCGTGGCGCCGCAGGATCCGCTGACGCTGATTGCCACGGCGATCGTCTTGCTGGTCGCCGTCCTTGCAGCTAGCTGGCTGCCGGCACGGCGAGCGGCGAGCATCAATCCCGTTTCGGCAATGCGGTTGTAATCTGTCTGCCCCGTTTGGAGCGCGCTATTCGCGGTTCTCCCGCAGATGGTCGAACGACAGCGCTCCGTTGAACC
>DASVFC010000567.1:0-3509 GCA_036380235.1 Vicinamibacterales bacterium | reverse complement strand
TGCAGATCCTGCCGAACCTGCGCATGTCGCGCTCGTATACTTCGAGGCCGGCGCGCGCCGGCGAGCGCGATGGCGTCGACTATAATTTCGTCAGCCGCGCCCACTTCGAAGGCATGATCGAGCGCGGCGATTTCCTCGAGTGGGCCGACGTATTCGGCAACCTGTACGGCACCTCGCGGCCGGATGCAGAGCGGCTGCAGAACTCGGGGCAGGACGTGGTGCTGGTGATCGACGTGCAGGGCGCGGCACAGGTCAAGCGTTGCGGTGTCGATCACACGTCGATCTTCGTGCTGCCGCCGTCGTTCGAGATCCTGGAGCGGCGGTTGCGCGGGCGCAGTGCAGACAGCGAGGCGGCGATGCAGCGGCGGCTCGCCGCGGCGCGGGCCGAAGCCGGCTGTTACGTGGACTACGACTACGTTGTGATTAACGATCAGCTGGAGCCCACCGTCGTGCGGTTGCAGGAGATCATCGCCGCCGAACGATCGCGCATGCACCGGATGCGGCCGATCGCGGAAGATATCATCAAGACGTTCCGAAAGGCCGATACGAGATAACAGATGGCACTCATCGCATTGGGCGTGTGCGGCGGCATCGGCGCGTATAAGGCGGTTGAGATCGCGCGCGGCCTGCAGAAGAACGGCCACGACGTGGTCGCAATCATGACGCGCTCGGCCGAAAAATTCGTCGGCCCCCTCACCTTTGAGGCGATCACGCGCCGCGAGGTGATCACCGATCAATGGCAGCCGGGCGCGAACGCGGACATCGAGCACATCTCGATCGCCTCGAATATCGGCTTGTTGCTGGTGGCACCCGCCACCGCCAACACCATTGGCAAGTTCGCCAATGGCCTCGCGGATGATTTCCTGTCGTCGCTCTACACCGCGACGCGGGCACCCGTGTTGATCGCGCCGGCGATGAACACCAACATGTTCGAGCATCCGGCGGTGGCGAAGAATCTCGAGACGCTGCTCGCCCGCGGCGTCCACGTCGTCGATCCGGGGTCGGGATATCTCGCGTGCGGCTGGATAGGAAAGGGCAGGCTCGCCGAACCGGAGCAGGTGGTTGCCGCCGCGGAGGAAGTGTTGCGCGGCCGGACGCAAACCACCCTTGCCGGGCGCAGCCTGTTGATCACCGCTGGCCCGACGTTCGAAGACATCGATCCGGTTCGCTTCGTTGGCAATCGCTCGAGCGGCCGCATGGGTTATGCAGTGGCGGCCGAAGCGTTGCGCCGCGGTGCCGCCGTGACGCTGGTGACGGGCCCGACGCAACTGACGGCGCCGCATGGCGCCGACGTGGTGAAGGTTCGCAGTGCCGCGGAAATGCATGCCGCGGTCATGGAGCGTGTAGCGGGACGTGATGCGGTCGTGATGTCGGCCGCGGTGGCAGACTATACGCCAGCCGAACCGTCCGGGCAGAAGGTCAAGAAGACCGACGGTCCCGTCAGCATCACGCTCACGCGCACGAAAGACATCCTCGGCGAGCTCGGCAGATTGCCGTCGCGCGAGCACGGACGGCCCGTGCTGATCGGTTTTGCAGCCGAAACCACCGACGTCATCGCCTACGCGCAAGCAAAGTTGCAACAAAAAGGCGCCGATCTCATCGTCGCCAACGACGTTTCCCGCACCGACGCGGGTTTTGATGTCGACACCAACGCGGTGAGCCTCGTATCATCGGACGGCGTGGACGAACTGCCGCTGCAGTCAAAGACCGCAGTGGCGGCGGAGATTCTCGATCGCATCGAGCGACTCCTGGCCGCGTCCCAGGCCTCAGGCCCCAAGTCCAATGTCGCGCGAGCTCGCTGACCACCTGAAGTATTTCTCCGACATCGGCGTCGAAGGCGTCAGCCGCGATCCGAAGTGGCGTCACCGCACGGCGGCAGCCGCTGTGCCTGTTGACTCGCCCTTCGACTCGCACGACACCGGCGCGCGCGCCGACATCGCGTTCGCTCAGGACACCGACAGTCTGCCAGCCATTCAATCTGACATTGGCGTGGACTGTCGCCGTTGCAAATTGTGTTCGCTCGGCCGCTCGCAGATCGTGTTCGGCGTCGGCAATCCGAAAGCGCGCCTGATGTTCGTGGGCGAAGCGCCCGGCGAAGAAGAAGACAGGCGCGGTGAGCCGTTCGTCGGCAAGGCGGGCCAGCTGCTCACCAAGATCATCGAAGCCATTGGGCTCACGCGTGAGCAGGTGTATATCGCCAACGTCATCAAGTGCCGGCCGCCGGGCAACCGCAATCCCGAGCCAGATGAAGTGGAACAGTGCGAGCCGTACCTGTTCCGCCAGATCGACGTCATTCAACCGAGGGTCATCGTGCCGCTCGGCAAGTTCGCGGCCCAGTCGCTGCTGAAAACCGTGGATCCGATCACGCGGTTGCGTGGACGGCAGTTCGATTACCGCGGCGCGGCGCTGATCCCCACCTTCCATCCGGCTTACCTGCTGCGCAACCCGTCGGCGAAGCGCGAAGTGTGGGACGACATGAAGAAGGTCCGGGACCTCCTGCAATCCGAGCCGTAAGTGCCCGACCGTTTCGTTTCCGTGGCGGTGCCGGTACCGGCGCTCGGCCTGCTGACGTACTCCGTGCCAGAGGGCATGTCGACGCCGAAAAGCGGCGCGCGCGTCGTGGTGACGATGGGGCCGCGCACCCTGACTGGTGTCGTGGTCGGCGAGGCAGCGGCCGCCGACACGTCGTACACGATCAAGCCAATCAAGTCGGTGCTCGACGATGCGGCGTTCATCCCTGCGGACGTCGTCAGGCTCACGGAATGGGTGTCGGACTATTACCTGGCCGGCCCGGGCGCGACGCTGGCGGCGGCGTTGCCGCCGCACGGGTTGACAGCGCGGGTCGATCGTTTCAAGACCGTCCGCGTGGTCGCGGTCACCGCCGCGGCACTCGACGAATTCCTGCCCGCTATCACGCCGAGACAGCGTGAGGCGGTCGAAATCTTAAAAGGCTCGCCAGACGGCATCCCGGCGGCTGAGCTCAGCAGGCGCGGGGTCAGCGCTCCGTTGGTCACCAAGTTGAAGAACCTTGGCCTCGCGACGGTGCGCGAGGAGCGGGTCGATCGCGATCCGTTCGAGCACGCGGTGTCGGCGATCAAGCCGGAGATCGCGCGCGAGGCCACGGCCGAACAGAAGAAGGCGCTCAACACTTTGTTGCCGCTCGCGGTGGCGCGCGCCTTCCACGTCGCTCTCGTCCACGGCGTCACCGGCAGCGGCAAGACCGAGTTGTATCTGCGTCTCGCTGACGCGGTGCGCCGCAGCGGCCGCGGTGTGCTGGTGATGGTGCCCGAGATCGCGCTGACGCCGCAGGTAGCGGCCTTGTTCCGCGCCCGGTTCGGCAGCTCGGTGGCGATTCAGCACAGCGGGTTGTCGGACGGCGAGCGTCACGACCAGTGGCATCGCATCCGCCGCGGCGACGTCAACGTCGTGATCGGCACCCGGTCGGCGGTGTTCGCGCCGCTGACGAATCCGGGATTGATCGTTGTCGACGAGGAGCACGACACCTCCTA
>DASVFC010000566.1:0-4379 GCA_036380235.1 Vicinamibacterales bacterium | reverse complement strand
TCGGCCACTTTTTGTCGGGCACTCGCGTGGCAGTCCGATTGCAGCCTGGGCCGGCATGGCTGCGAACCCGGTCAAGATCGGCATCGTCTGCCCCATCGCGGGTGAGCGGGCTGCGTTCCAGGAATGGCTAAAGTTCTCCGGCTACGAGCCGGTCTCGATGTCGAGCATCGAAGCCGTCTCGCGTGACATGGCGACGCGTCCAATCGAAGCGCTGATCGCCGACGTCGCGCTCGTCACCGCCGCTGACCTGCCGCGCATAATCAGGATGCTCGGGCCCAATCGGCCGCTGATCCTGGTCGGCGATCCGCATCAAGCCATCGAAGACGTGCCGCGTGATGCGACGTGGATGAACCGACCGGTAACCCACGATTCGTTCCAGCTGTCCGTGGCGTTGGCGCTGGCCGAAGGGCGGCCGGCGAGACGATCGCCGCGGAAGCTCGTGCCGCGCCTGCTCTCGACTGTCGACGGTGTCGCGTCGAAGCTCGTCGACGTCAGCACCGAAGGCGTTCGTCTCGAGATACCCGGAGCGTCGACGGCGACGCTGCCGCCGTTTTTCATTCTCAAGGTGCCGTCGTTCGGCGTTGCCGCCAAGGTCAAGCGGGTGTGGGTGGCCACGCCGGGCCCCACCAGCGTGTGGTGTGGCGGCATCATCGAGAGGCACGCGGACAAAACCGCGGCCACCCCGTGGCATGCCTTCGTCAAGACCGCGCCGACAGGCAAGAAGCTCGCGGGCGGCCAGAGCGTGCAGCTGATCGACTAGGCGGCCTTCTTCGCCTTGCGCTTGGCTGACAGCTCCCAGTCGGCGTCGAAGACGTGGAGCAGCTTTCGGGCGACGGCGGGGTTGTTGATTATCAGCCCGACCTCGCGCCGCTTTTCGAGCTCATCGGTGCGCAGGCTCTGGCTGCCGACGAACGCGCGGGTACCGTCCCGCACGATGGCGCGGACGTGGAGACGCATTAACGCCAGAGGCCGCGTATCAATCGCGCCGTCCTTGCCTTTGACATTGCCGATCACGCGCACCTTCACGCCTTTGGTAGCGCGCTCCTTCAGCAGCTTGATCATCGCCGGGTCGTGCACCTTGGCGTCGTAGATCGCCAGCTCGCGCCGAGCGCCGCGGATGAACGACGACAATGCCGCCCGCGCGTTATCGGGGCTGATGACCAGATTCGACCGGCCCAGCGTAAACGGCTGCCGCGTCACGTCCGACTCGAACAGGCGCGTCGCTTCCTGCACCGCCCTCACGTCGCGCGTCGCGATCGAGAAGCTGCGGCTCTTGTCGATGTCGAGGTTCGTGAAATTGAAACCGAACAGGTGCAGCACCGAGTCGACGATCATGTATTTCGCGTGATAGCGCACCAGGTCGGTGGCCGTGCGCGACACCAGGACGCCGCTGGCCAGCAGCCGCTGCTCCAGCTTGCGAAGCCGGGCCTCGCCGCCGCGATTGGTGTGCGCGATCAACGCCCGCACCGTGACGCCGCGCTGCACCGCAGCCGCCAGCGCGGTCTCGATTTCCTTGCGGTCGAACCGGAAAATGAAAATGTCGATTTTCTTGCGGGCGCTGCGGATCGCTCTGACGATCGGCATCACGCCCGCATCGGGCTGCACGATGAGTTTCACGTCGTCTTACTTCGGGAGCTTGTCCTTCGAGATCTCGCTCCATTCCACGGCGCCCTTGCCGTCGGGATCGAGCTCCATGATGGCGTTCGACACGCGATCGGTTCGCAGCATGCGCGGCGTCGTGACCATGTAGGTGATGACGTCTTCCGCCGCGGTGCGCAGCTCGTAGCGCGCCTTGAACCGCCGCAACACCTCTTCGATCTTCGGGCGCAGGTCCTGCGTTTTGTCGCCCATCTTCACCGACAGCTCGAACACCCGGGTCTGCGGCTCGAAGCCTTCGATGATCCAGAGACAGAAGACGATGAACAGCGTGCCAACCACCGACAGACCATAGAGACCGACGCCGGCGGCGAGCCCGGAAGCCAGCGCGCACAGCATCACGACCGCGTCCTTGGGGTCGTCGATCTTGGAGCGGTAGCGAATCAGGTTGGCGGCGCCGACGATGCCGAATGCGCGCGCCAGGCTGGCGCCGACCACGAGCATGATCAGCGCGCCGACGACGGCGAGGATGATCTGCGTTTGCACCACCGCCGGCTGCCGCTCAGGGGTGCCGCGGCGGCGCGGCCGCAGCGCCAGCACGGTGCCGAGAAGGGCCGCGAGCGGCAGACGAATAGCCGAGGCCAGGAGTTCCTCCTGGAGGTTGTCCATGACGCCCGGTAAATCAACAGTAGGATCCATTCAACGAGTCGCTCCCTGCGACTGCAGCGCGAGACCTTCTTGCACTTTCGATTTGAGCTTCCTGGTGTAGCGAACGCCGATCTCAGGAGCAATCGCCGCGCCCGCGAAGAGATCCGCCCACTGCTTGTCCGTGATGCGATTCAGCAGGCGGCACACCCACACCACGTCTGCCGGCGAGATGTCCTGCAGCAGCTCGCGATGCCGGGCGTGGTAGTCGAACTGCACGCGGCCGTTGTCGACGCCGAGGACCAGCTTCTGTGACTCGAAGTCGTCGATGTTGTTGCGATTGCCGACCGGCCAGCCGGTCTTGCCGAACGACGCGCCGAGGTCCTGCACCACGAACCACCGCGACGGATTACGCACCTCGCTATAGATGCGGTTCTGGCTCGGTTTCAGATCCCAGTTGTTGATAATCAGGTTGGCGACGATGAGGCCCTTGAACGGCCGGGTGCCGAGAAACGGATTTTCTGTCCACGACCACTCGCCGTCGGAGTCATGATCGGATGCGAGGCGGAACCGCCCCGAATTCGGGCGCGACACCGGCCCATTCTTCATCGTCCACTCCGGAACGAAATACACCACCGGCTGGTGGTAGCCGATCGCCCAGAGCAGGCGGCTCGCCATCACCTCGGTCTGTCCTTCGTCGCCGATCTTGACGTCCCACTTGCGGCCCTGCGCATCCACGACGTCGTAGCCGCCGCTGTAACCCGTGGTGTCGGAACCCTTGAATTCGAATTCGGCGTCCCTGGCCGGCTGCAGCCCGCGTCCGCCGCGGCCGAGCCGCAGATCGCGCGACGCGATGTTGCCCGGATCCCGCCACAGCTCGTCGATCGAGGCGCGACGCACCTTCGGACTTCCCGACTGGTTCGCCGTCAGCACTGCAGCCGCCATTGCGGCGACCAGGACGCCGGCGGCAATGGCGAGCGGACGACGTGCGTGCCGCTTCACTGCGTGCCTCCGCTGTTCTGTCGCGTCAGGGTGCCGGAATCAATTAACTGGCCGCGCCGCGACAATGTCTGGTAGTGGAAGGCGTCGCCGTCGATCTCGACCATCATGAAGCTCTGATCGGTGTCAAAGCCCTTGGCCGTCATCGGCCCGACGCGGATGTCGCCGGCCCGGAGCTTCGCCGACCCACCGGCGGTGAAGTAATGAATGCCCTTCTGCGGCTTCAGGCGCTCGTAGAAATGCTCGTGTCCGGCCAGCACGACATTGAGGCCGTACTTGATGAACAGCGGCTCGATGATCGCCCGCAAGTCCACTTCCGATCCGTGACGGCCGCCGGACGAATAGATTGGATGGTGGAAGTACGCGAGCTTCCACTTCGATTTCGACTGCGACAACTCCTGCTCGAGCCAGCGCTGTTGATCGCGGTCCATGTAGTTGCTGTCGAGCACGAAGAAGCGCACGTCCTTCTTCTGGAAGGTGTAATAGCGCTTGCCGCCCATGCCGAACGGCTTGTAATACATCTGGTTCGGATCGTCGTGGTTGCCGAGCGAAGCGTAAAACTCGATCTTCGCGTCGAGCAGCGGCTTGAACGGCTGCTCGAACTTGCGCGCGTAGTCCTGCGGCCGCTCGGATCCATACATGTTGTCGCCGAGCATGATCGCAAAGTCGTAGGGGAAGACCGAGCGCGCCTTCCACATCATCTGCGCGGTTTCGATTTGATAGCGATCCCCGGTGCCGCTATCGCCGATAACGAGGAACTTCACCGAGTCCTGGCCGACGGGCGGCAGCGCGGCGAGTGCCGGCGCCGCCTGCTGGCGCTGTTGTTCGGTGAGCGCCTGGCCGCCGACGACCAGCGCCAGCAGGAACAACGAAACTGAGAACAATCGAACCGGGAAATTTCGCATGATGACGCCTACGTTTGCTAGGTGGGAATTGTCGGCACCACGTCGCGGAGCACGTCCACGATCAAGTTGGCCTTCACGTCGCGCAAGATCAGGTGTCGCCCGACGATGCGGTATTCGAGCTCGGGGGGAAGATCCGGCAGCTTGCGTAACAAGCCAGCTGGGAACGTGATTAATGGAATCGTGGTCGGGTAGATCGTGTTGACGTCGACCTTGACGTTGCGCGGCAGCTCGTGG
>DASVFC010000565.1:0-4017 GCA_036380235.1 Vicinamibacterales bacterium | reverse complement strand
CATCTCGGTCGGATTGCCGATGTTGACCGGGTCGTTGATGTCGGAGCGCATCAGCCGGATGATGCCGTCGACCAGGTCGCTGACATAACAGAAACTGCGTGTCTGGCTGCCGTCGCCAAACACCGTCACGTCTTCGTTGGCCAGTGCCTGCGAGATGAAGGCAGGCACGGCGCGGCCGTCGCGGATACGCATGCGCGGCCCATAGGTGTTGAAGATGCGGACAATCTTGGTGTCGACCTTGTGATAGCGGCGGTAGGCCACCGTCATCGCTTCGGCGAAGCGCTTGGCTTCGTCATACACTCCGCGCGGGCCGATTGGATTGACGTTTCCCCAGTAGCTTTCCTTTTGTGGATGCTCCAGCGGATCGCCGTAGACCTCGGAGGTGGAGGCGAGCACGAATACCGCGTTCTTCGCCTTTGCCAGTCCGAGCGCCTTATGCGTGCCGAGCGCCCCCACCTTCAAGGTCGGGATCGGCAGCTCGAGATAATCGATCGGGCTCGCGGGGCTCGCCCAATGCAGGACGTAGTCCACCGGGCCGTGGACGTCGATGTAGTTGGTGACGTCGTGGCGGATGAACTGGAAGTCACGATCGCGCAAGTGCGCGATGTTCGCCAGATCGCCGGTGAGCAGGTTGTCGATCCCGACGACCGTGTAACCGCGATTGAGCAGTTCTTCCGAAAGATGAGAACCGATAAAACCGGCTGCGCCGGTGATGACTACGCGTGGCATATGAGGTTGCGTTTGGGGTTCTGAGGCTTGGTTAAACGGCGCCGCGATTGGGTGACAGGACGCGGATCAACGTGAGCCACATGATCTTGATGTCCAGGGTCACCGACCAGTTCTCGATGTAATACAAGTCGTACTCGATGCGCTTTTCGAGCGACGTGTTGCCGCGCCAGCCGTTGACCTGGGCCCAGCCGGTGATGCCGGCCTTGACCTTGTGCCTGAGCATGTATTGCGGAATGCGGTGCTTGAACTGCTCGACGAAGAACGGCCGCTCGGGCCGCGGCCCGACGATCGACATCTCCCCCGTGAGCACGTTCCAGAATTGCGGCCATTCGTCGAGATCGTGGCGCCGCAAAAACGCGCCCACCTTGGTGACGCGGCTGTCGTTCTCGGTCGCCCAGATTGGCCCCGTCTCGCTTTCGGCGTCGACGGGCATGGTGCGGAACTTGTAGACCGTGAACTGCTTGCCGTCGAGTCCCATCCGCTCTTGCGCGTAGAACACCGGACCAGGCGAGCTGCGCTTGATCAGCCAGCTGATAAACAGGCCCGGCAGCGCCATGAAGGCGAGCGCGCCGGCCGAGATCACGATGTCGAGCGAGCGCTTGATGAACGCGCTCACGCCCTGCAGCGGCACGTCGTTCAGGTTGATCACCGGAACGCCGTCGAGATCTTCGAGCCGCGCCCGCAGCGCGATGAACTGCAGCAGGTCGGGTACTACCTTCACGTCCACGCCTTCGCGGCTGGTCGACTCGACGAGGTCGAGCAGCTTCATGTGCTCTTCGAGCGGCAGGGCAACGTAGAGGTCGTCGATCTTTTCGTTGGCGACGACGTCGGCGGCGTCGCTCAGCGAACCGAGCAGCGGCAGCCCGCGATAGCCGAGGTGATCGCCGCCGGCCTTGTCATCGACGAAGCCGATGATCTGGTAGCCGAGCTCGCGATGGTCTAGAATGCGGTCCGCCACCACGCGGCCGAGGTCGCCGGCGCCGGCGATCAGGATGCGGCGCAGGCCGACGCCCGCGAGCCAGCGGCGTTCGAGCGCTTCGCGGATGAACTTGCGCGAGAGATATCCGAGCGCGATGTTGCAGACGAGGAAAATGCCCCATACCGCACGCGACACTTCGAACGCCCCGACATCGCGCTGCGCCTGGGTGGCGTAATAGGCCTGGAAGTACAGCGTTGCGACGATACCGAGCACCACCGCGAAGATGGTGCCGACGAGCACGTTGAAGAAGTCGTCGATGCGCGATCGGCCGCGCCGCAGGCGATAGAGGCCCTGGAAGTGAAATCCGAGCGGCACGATCAACGCGATGAATGGCAGCACGTTGAGGTATTGCTCGAGCGGCGGGAGGCCGCGCGTTACGGGAATGAACCCGGTTTCGAACCGCAGCAGGTACGCGAAAACGAACGCCACCATCCCCAGCACGGCGTCGGTGACGACGTGAAAGGCGACGAGCAGGCGGTTGTGCCGCTTTACCATCGCTGGCCCATCGGCGCGCTCAGCGTTTCATCGACCACGCGCTCGATGTCCGAGACGAAGCGGGCTCGCGAGAATCTCTCGGCGTGGCGCCTGATGCGCTGCGAATCCCACGCCGTAGCGGCGGCGCGTTGCAGGCCCGCCGCCAGCGAGTCGACCGTTGGTTCCGGAAACAGCACGCCGGTGTCGCCGTCGATCACCGTATCGAGCGCGCCGCCGCGGCCGAGCGCAACCACCGGCCGGCCGCACGCTTGCGCTTCCACGGGCACGATCCCGAAATCCTCCTCGCCCGGCAGGATGGCGGCGGTGCACGACTGATACAGATCGCGAATCTCTTCGTCTGAACGCCAGCCAACGAGCTGGACGCCGTCGCCTTCGTAGCGTTGCAGCGCCGATCGCTCGGGTCCATCGCCGACGACCGTCAATCCAACACCCGCCTGGCGCGCCGCCATCATCGCCAGGTCGACACGCTTGTACGGTACGAGCGCCGACACGATGAGAAACTTCGGCTGTTGGCTGAGGTTTGGCGAGGCTGGCGGTACGAAAAACTGGGTGTCTACCGGAGGATACACAAGGGTCGACTGCCGATTATAGTAGAGCGCGATCCTCCGCGCAACATATTGAGAGATAGCGAGATAGCGGTGTACACGGCCTTCCGTGGCGCGGTCCCACCGCGCCAGTGCGGCCAGTATTGGCTTTAGCGCCCGGTTTCCGAGTTTTCCCACACGGTCGGGCCCGAAATACGCGTCGAACTGGTCCCACGCGTAACGCATCGGCGTCAGGCAATAGCAGAGATGGCGTGCCCGGCCAGTCACGACGACCGATTTCGCTGCGCAATGGCTGGTGCTTATGACGAGGTCATAGCCATCGAGATCGAATTGCTCCACGGCAATGGGGAATAGCGGCAGGTACTGGCGATACAGCTTGCCGGCAAACGGCAGCCACTGAATCGGTGATCCCTTGACGCGCCGGCGTTCGATGATCGGCGACGTCGTGCCCGGCAGGTAAACCAGCGTGAAGAGGTCTGCGGTGGGGAACATCTCGCAAAACACTTCCAGCGCCTTCTCGCCGCCACGCATGCCGGTGAGCCAGTCGTGGATGAGGGCTACACGCAAGAGCATCATGATGACACGACATCAGCAGCCAACCGTCGATTAGGCCTGCGCCACCTGCAGGTAGATCTCGTGAATCTTCTTTACGCTCTGCGCCCACGAAAAGGAGCGTGCCCGCTCGTGGCCGCGGGCGATCAGCTCGCGTCGTAAGGGCTCGTCGGTGAGCGCCTGGCAAATGCCGGCGGCGATCGCCTCGGCATCGTAAGGATCGACGAGCAGCGCCGCGCCTCCCGCCACTTCCGGTAGCGACGAGACGTTCGAGGTCACGACCGGTGTGCCGCAGGCCATCGCCTCGAGCGGCGGCAGGCCGAATCCTTCATACAGCGACGGGAACACGAACACGCGCGCGAGTCGATAAAACGCGGCAAGGGTCTCCATCGGCTGGAAGCCGAGGAAGCGCACGTGCTTGTCGAGCTTGTGCTTGTGCACCGATTGCCGCAGCGCCGGGTACTTCGAGATCTCGTCGCCGATGATCACCAGCTTGACGTCGTCGGGGCAGCCGCGCGAGCGGGCGCGGCCGAAGGCGTCGATCAGCCGCTCGATGTTCTTGTGCGGCTTGATGTTGCCAACGTACAGCACGAACGGGTGATCGAGCTGATAGCGCTGGCGCACCAGGTCCATCCGCTCGGGATCGGCCGGCGCGAGAAAGCGCTCGTCGATCGCGTTGTAGATCACCGAGACCTTTTCAGCGGGCACATCGAAGAA
>DASVFC010000564.1:0-9863 GCA_036380235.1 Vicinamibacterales bacterium | reverse complement strand
AGCAAGCCGACGCTCAACGCCAGCAGGACGAGCACGCCGATGCCGATGCCGAGATTGCGGATGCGGATGGCGCCAAGCGTTGCTTCGAGCGAGCCTTTCTGATGTTGCAGCAGCACGCGCCAGCGATGCGTCGCGGCGTCGGGCGCCAAGCCTTGCGCAGTATCGGCGTCGAGGTCGCGGCCGTGGATGGCGAACAACGGGATGCCGGAGACGCGCGACGAAAACTCATCACGACGCAGATCGGGTCTGGATCGATAGACCGCCATGTCGGGCATGTCGTCGCGGATGATCATCACGTCGAGCGCCGAGGGAATGCCGCCTTCGAAACAGCCGGCGAGCATCGTCGGAATCACGTTGTTCGCGATGTTGTCCATGTCGAGCATCGCGACAATCCAGCGGTCTTTGTGCGACCGATCCGGTACGGCGATCGCGGGCACTTCATACAGCACGGTGCGCGAAGGAACGGTCGCCATCCAAGCCGGGTTTGCCGCGTCGACGTCTTTCCTGGTGACCAGCCGCAGCTCCTTGACGAACCCCGCGGGCGTCAGCGTGTCGCGCTTGATGCGCACGGCCGCGCCGGCGTCGGCCGCGCCGGATAGATCGATGGCCGAGAGGCTCGAATAAAGACGCGAAAGCTGGGAATCGAACTCGGTCGACAGGCGCACCGTGCCGCCGTCGAGGTTCTGCTCCGCCCGCACCTGCTCGAGACCGCTGAGCTCGCCGAGCCACTGGTATTGCAATATCGCCAGCGACGGCAGCAGGACGGCAATGGCGGCAATGAGCGCCACGGTACGTTTGGGAGCCGTGAGGATCATTGGGAAATGGTATGGCCTTTTTACGAGCTCTTTACGAGTCCTTATCGATCTCTTGAAGTTGCCCGTATCCCGGTCTGTTAGCGTGATCCATAGGAATTCCTTATGCTGACCCGTAGAAACTTCATAGAACGGCTGGCCGCCGTCGGCGGAGCCTCGCTGGCCTACGAAGGCATGGTCGGCGTCGGGCTGCTCGAAGCCGCCCAATCCACGCCGTTCGAGCTTCGCGGAGACGGCAAGGGGGTCAAGGTCGCGATCATCGGCGGCGGCCTGGCCGGCATGACCGTGGCCTATGAGCTCGGCAAGCTCGGCTATGCGTGTTCAATTCTCGAAGCCAGGCCGCGCCCCGGTGGCCGCGCCCACACGATTCGCCGCGGCACGGTCAGCGAAGAAGAAGGACCGTCGCAGGTCTGCAATTACGACGCGGGTCAATATTTCAATTGCGGCGCGATGCGCATCGCATATCACCACTCCACCACGCTCGCGTATTGCCGAGAGCTTGGCGTGCCCGTGGAGACCTTCGCGCTGTTGTCCGAGGCGGCGTACATCTACCAGACCAAGACGCCGGGCTTGAAGGAACGGCGTGTCCGTCAGCGTGAAGTGCATACGGACCTCGATGGCTATGTCTCCGAGCTATTGACCAAGGCTGTCAGCGGCCGTGCGCTCGATGACGCGCTGACCGCAGAGGATCGCGAGCGGCTGATCGCATACCTGCAGCAGAAGGGCGCGCTCGTCGAAGGGCGCTATCGCGGCGGGCAGCTGCGCGGCCCCGACCCCGAGCGCAATCCCGACGGCTCGGCGCGCTACACGCCGCTTGCGTTAAGCGAGTTGCTTGGCTCGCGTGCCGGCTCTTATCTCGACCCCGGCTTCCAATACCAACAGACGATGATGCAGGTTGTTGATGGGACCTCGCGTCTGCCGGAAGCATTGGCGGGGCGGTTGAAAGACAAGATCAAGTACGAAGCGGCGGTGCAGACAATCCGCCACAACGCCAACGGCGTCACTCTCGGGTATACGGACAAATCGGGACGGTCGCAACAGCTCACCGCCGACTATTGCGTATGCGCGCTGCCGCTGACGGTGCTCGCCAGGATGGACACCGACTTTTCAGAGGAGCGGAAGAAGATCTTCGCCTCGACCACGTATTCCGCCGCGGGCAAGATGGGCATTCAGTTCAAGCGCCGATTCTGGGAAGAAGACGATCAGATCTTCGGCGGCTCGTCGAAGACCGACATGGACATCGCCCAGGTAATCTACCCGTCGAGCGGTTACCTCACGAAGAAGGGCGTTGTTGTTGGCTATTACCTCCAGGGCCAGTCCGGGCGCCCGATCGGCGACAAGACGCCGCAGGAGCGCGTTGAACTGGCATTGGAGCAGGGATCGAAGATCCATCCCCAGTACCGGACCGAGTTCGACACCGCGTTCTCGGTGGCGTGGCACCGCGTGAAATGGTCTTATGGCTCGTGGTCGAACCTTGCCGCCGCCAACCGCCGCATCCTGCTCGAACCCGAGGGCCGCACCTATATGGCCGGCGATCACATGAACATGAACGCGTGGATGCAGGGCGCCTTCGAATCGGCGCGCCAGGTGGCAACGCAGATCCACGCGCGCGCCGCCAGGGAAAAGACGACCTTAGCGAGACCGTAACTCTTCAGCGATAATGAGCGAGTGACTTCGTGGCTGACTTCGCTCGCGCTGCTGCTTTCGCTTTTTCAAGCATCGACATTCAAGGCCGACCCGCCGCACCAGTGCGAGGATTGCCCGACGTGGAACAAACCACGGGCGCCGTTCCGCGTCTACGGCAACACCTATTACGTCGGCACGGATGGTTTGTCGGCGCTGCTGATCACCGGTGACGCCGGCCATGTCCTGCTCGATGCCGGACTGCCCCAGTCGGCAGCGGTGATCGACACCAACATCCGAACGCTTGGCTTCAAGACCGAAGATGTAAAGCTGATCCTGATCTCCCACGGCCACTTCGATCACGCCGGCGGCGCTAACGCGCTGCAGCGGCATACCGGCGCCACCGTCGCCGCCAGTGCATCGACTGCCGATGCATTGCGGCGCGGCGAGAACACGCCGGACGATCCGCAGTACGCGTTCGGCAAGGCGTTCAACGGGTTTCCTGCGGTGAAGAACGTCAAGGTGGTCGGCGATCAGGAAGTGCTCACCGTGGGCAAGACGGCGATCACCGTGCACCTCATTCCGGGCCACTCCCCGGGCAGCACCGCCTACACGTGGCAATCGTGTGAGAACGGCAAATGCCTGAACATGGTCTACGCCGACAGCCTCACCTCGCCGTCGGCGCCGGGATTCAAGTACGGCAGCCGCCTCGATTCGTTCCAGAAGAGCATCGAGAAGGTCGCCGCGCTGCCCTGCGACATCGTGCTGTCGCCGCATCCGCAGTTCACGCAGGTCGATCAGAAGCTGAAGCGTCGCGCCGAGATGAAAGGCAGCGGCGCGGACCCGTTCATCGATCCGGGCGGCTGTAAGGCCTACGCCGCCGGCGGCATGAAACAGCTCGAGGCCCGCCGAGCTGAAGAGGCAAAGAAATGATCGCCATCAAGGCTGTCGTGATAGTCGCGGCGCTGGTCATATGCGTCGGGTGCTCGGATGCGCCGCTGCAACTCGCCAATATCCAGACCGGGCGAACGCTCAACCAGGACAACAGCGTCGGCAGTATCAGCACTCTCTTCAAGCCGAACGAGACAATCTACGTCGCCGTGCAGACCACCGGCAGCGCACCGGGCACGATCAGCGTGAAGTGGAAGTACCAAGGCCGCGTGATCGACGAACCGTCAAAGCAGGTCGACCCGAGCGGCCCCACGTCGACGTCGTTCCAGCTGCAGAATTCCGGCGGGTTTCCCGAAGGCGAGTACAGCGTCGACATCCTGATCAACGGTGAGCAGGTCGGCTCGAGAAATTTCCGAGTTGGTTCGTAGTGTTCGATCGTGAAACCTTAGACCTTCAAGCCCCAAGCCCTCACTCGTATCGCAACGCCAGGATTGGATCGATCCGGCTGGCTCGCGTCGCCGGAATCAACCCGGCGGCTGCCGATACCACCGTCAACAGCAAGACGGTCGCGATAGCGATCCACGGGTCGTTCGGTTGAATCCCGTAGAGCTGCGACGACACGTAGCGGCCCAGACCGATGGCGGCGGGAATGCCGACAACCAGGCCGATGATCAGCAACAGCAGGACTTCCTTCATCACTATCCACAACACGCCCGAGGGCTCGGCGCCGAGCGCGAGCCGCAACCCCAACTCCTTCTTGCGCCGCGCGACGATAAACGCCATCACCCCGTAAAGACCAATTGACGCCAGCATCGTTGCCAGCAGTCCGAACCCGGCGCTGAGCAGAGCAATCAGGCGATCGGTCAGCAGCGTTTCATCGAGCTGACCTTGGACCGTCTTCATGTCGTAAACCGGCATCGATGCGTCGAGGCGCTTCACCTCGTTGCGGACCAAATTGAAGGCGCCGGACGAAGCATCCGTGGTCCTGACATAGAAGGCGAGGCCGTTATTGCCCCAGCTTGGCCAGAAGACCTGTCGCCGTACGCCTTCGCGCGGGCCTTCGTACAGAGAATCTTCAACGACGCCGATGATCTCGATGTCCAACTTGACGTTCGGTCCCGTGCCGCGGCCAATGTGCTTGCCGATCGCACTCTTGTCGCCGAAGAAATGCTGCGCGAACTTGCGATTGACGATGGCGACCGTCGGATTCTCCTTCGCATCGAGCGGCGTAAAATCCCGCCCCTCGAGGAGCCGGATCCCCATGGTGGTGAAGTAGCCAGGTGACAGCGCGTTCATGAACGCCTGCATGTCTTCGCCGTCCTTGGCCTGGTGGCCTTCGACGGATGTCGAACTGTCCCATTCATCGCCGGCGAGCAGCGACACCGCTGCGGTGCCCGCGGCGGTCACGCCCGCCGAACTGCGCAGCCGATCGAGCAGCTCCGTATAGAAGGTGTTGGCGCGCTCGTGCGAGTAACCGCTCAGGGCGGGGTTGAGGCGGAACATCACCAGATTCTCGAGCTGCATGCCGGTGTCGGTGGTCTGCAGGTTCTGCAAACTGCGCACGAACAGGCCCGCGCCAAACAGCAGCAGGAAGCTCAATGCGACCTGCGCCGCAACGAGGCCCTTGCGCAAGAACAACGAGCCTCCGGATCCGGCGACCGCACCGACCGTATCCTTCAAGGTCGCCCACTGGTCTGGCTTGCTCGCGCGAAGCGCGGGCAGCAGTCCGAACACCACGCCGGTGATCAGCGTGAGCGAAAAGGTGAACGCGAGGATGCGCAGATCGGGAGTCGGTTGAATCAGCAACGGCTGCTGTTGCGGGATGAAGGCGATCAGCACCTGTGTCAGCGCCACCGCGAGCACGATGCCGATCACTCCGCCGATCAGCGAGAGCAGGACGCTTTCCGTCAACAGCTGCCGCACCAGCTGTCCGCGCGTGGCGCCGAGCGACAGCCGCACCGCAATCTCACGCTGGCGCATGAAGCCGCGCGCGATCAGCAGGTTCGCCACGTTGGCGCACGCGATCAGCAGCACCAGGCCGACCATCGCCATCAACACGATCAGCGCCGTGGAAAAGTCGTTGCGAAGCGGCGAATAGCCGATCGCCGCCTGCTCGACGTTAAGGCGGCCCTGCATGAATCGTTCACGGATGAAGGGCGTCCAGTTCCTGGCGCCGGGCAGCGTCATCTCGTGCTGGCGAATCTGCGTGAACAGCCCTTGCAGCGGCGCTTGTGCCGTCTCGACGGTGTATCCCGGCTTCAATCGCGCAAACACTTGCACCCACCGCGACCGCTCATCGTCCATGCGCAGCCACTGCCATTCCGGGACGATCACCGGCTTCATCTGGATGGGGACGCGGATCTGCGGCGAGCGCGCCGGATCGATGCCGGCAAAACCTGGCGCCGACACGCCAACAATGGTCATCGGATAGTTGTTGACGAGGATCTTCTTGCCGACCACGCCGGGGTCGCGATTGAAACGGCGATGCCAGTAGTCGTATCCGAGAACTACCACCGGGTGGCCTTGATACACCTGGTCGTCTTCCTGCGAGTTGAACACGCGGCCCGCGGCGGCACTGACGCCGAGCATGTTGAAGAAGTTTCCCGACACCATTTCCACTTCGACGCGCTCGGTCTGGTTGTCGACGCTGACGGAGGCATCGGCAAGCCGCCGGGCAATCACCTCTGCCAGCGGTTCGGCGCGCCGTTGATACTCCTGATAGATCGGATACGAATGCATCCGGATGCCCATGTTGCTGCCGCTGTGCGGGCCGCTCTGATACAGCATCACGAGCTCTTCCGGGTTCTTCACCGGCAGCTTGCGCAGCAGGATTTGATCGATCAGCGTGAAGATCGCGGTGTTGGCGCCGATGCCAAGAGACAACGACAGAATCGCGACGATGGAGAACAGCGGGCTACGGAACAGCCCGCGAATGGCGAGCTTCAGGTCGTTGGTCGGTAAGGTCATTCAGGGGGGTTAGACGGGATGTTTCCGTGGGAGGTTGTGAAGTGATGTGACGCCAACCTTGGAACGATTCCCGCCGTCCAACGTATCAACCAAAACGGAGGGTTTTTCATGTCGTTTCTGAATCGATTGTTGGGAAAGAGTGAGCCGCCAAAGCAACGAGTTCAGGTGTGCGTCGAGTGTGGGATGCCGGTGGCGGACCACAAACAGTGGTGCTCAATCCTGGCCGGTCAGAACGAAATGAAGCAGAAAACGGCCCAACAAGCGTAAGAGTCTCGGGATTCAGCCGGGTGCCCGTAAAGGTACCCGGTGAGCGGCCGATACCCCGACCGTGGCATTGTCACGGCTCCGCATCGTGGTCTATCCCGAGTCGACGAAGGCCTGGACGGCACGGTCCCTCGAGCGCGACATTTCAGCGGCCGGCCGCACCGCCGAGGCAGCGGTCGAATCCCTGCTTAGCATCGCCGAGGCCCATATTGCGTTCGACTCCCGCCACGGACGGGAGCCGCTGTCGGCCTTCGCGACCGCACCGCAGGTTTACTGGAAAGCATTCGCACGGGCAGAGAACAAGGCCCAGCCCCGCGAGGTGACGCGGGTCGATTCGACTTCGCAGGTTAAATATCTGGTAGGAATGGTGCCGCAGAGTCCGATCGTGACCCTGTATCACTCGATGAAGACCGCCTGATCACACGATACGGCTGTGGCCCTGCCCGACGGCGGCGGCCACTTTCTGCCTCGCCCTGCTCACCACATCGTCAAAACTTTCGTCCTGGTCGATGTGTTCGACGCCGCCCGATACCGCCAGACGGTTTCTGACCCCGGCGGTCAATGCCGCGCGCACGCGTTCCGCGACGGCCTTCGTGGCCCCACCGTCGAGGCCGGGGAACACCACGAGCAATTCTGTTTCACTCCATCTGATTGGCAGATCCGACTGACGCACCGCGCGCAACAGCGTTTCAGTAATGCAATCGAGTTCGGCGTCGGCGGTTGTGGGTTGCGTGCGCGGCGGAGCGACGCCAAAAAACGCGATGCTGAGCGCGCGACCTTCGCGCCGTGCGCGCGACCGCTCGCGCGCAACCGCGAATTCCCCGCCGCTGCGATCGAGCAACGCCGTCGGATGCGCACCAGCGGCACGTTCATCCGGCGAGGCCACATTGGCGCGCTGCACGAACGGCCGTGACGGGGATGGATCGACCGCCTCTTCGCGTTCATGCGGTGAGGCCGCCACGGCCTCGAGGGCGGCCACGTCTCGCGCCTCAAACCGCATCGGCGCGACATCGAACGCGCAGATCACGCCGATGACCTGGGAATCGCTGCGAATCGGGACGCCGATTACGCTGCGCACAGCCGGACGGCCGCGCAGCGCCTCGTGCAACTCGTGGTGCAAAACCGTTCGGCCGAGCCGTCGCACGCGATCGAATACCATCGGCACGTCGACGGTCGGCTGCGGCGCCGTGTCTTCCGCCCAATTGACGGTCAGTCGAAACCCGCCATCGGCCGGTGCCTTGAGATACACGGCGACGCCCGGCACGTTGCAAACGCGTCGAACTCGCTCGATCAGGCTCTCCGCCGCGCCTGCGGTTGCACCCTCCGTCGCGGTTGCAGTTGATCGCGGGGTCGTAAGCGCCGCCTGCCGATGAAAGGAGGAATGGATCGCCGCGGTGAACGTGGCCGCCGACGCCGTAGTGTTGAGGACCCGTCCGTAATGCAGGCGTGAAGAGGCAAACTCGCGCACATCGCGCGACGACGACCACGCCAGGATCTCGCTGTCCTCGTCGTCGTGCAACGCATCGATCGCGGCGAACGCGTCACCCGAGGCAAGCTGCAAATCGACCATCAGTACAAGGGGCGCGCCGAACTGTTCGATCAGTTTTGCCGCGAGGGCGCCGCTCCGAGCCACGAGCAGCCCGCAGTTGAAAGGCTTGATCGCCTCGAGACAAACTTTCAATCGGTCTTCGTCGTTGTCGACGACGAGAACGTACGGCAATCGCGTCCTGGTGGCGGCGCCAGGGAAATTATCGGCAGTCAACGTCTGCGATTGTGTCACGGCTCGAGGCCATGGCCCCTCGTGAAGTGCTGGCGGGCGCGGTTGTTCCTCTGCCCGCACGGCGTTCTTGCCGTCCGCCTTGGCGTGATACAGGCAGCGGTCCGCGCGCGACAGCACATCCTGGGCGCTTTCGTCAGCTGCCATCACGGCGACGCCGATGCTCAGGGTCAGCCGTTCCGGCAGCGGCGGGTCGGCGCCTTCGTTCAATTCGAGGACACGAACGCGAATCCGTTCGGCGCAGGCCACCGCGCTGTGGTGATCGCAGTTCGGCATGACGATGGCGAATTCATCGCCGCCATACCTCGCGCAGACATCGAAGACGCGTACCGCGGAGCGGATCGCGCCGGCAACCGCATGCAGGACCGCGTCGCCGACCTGGTGGCCATGCGTGTCGTTGATCCGCTTGAAATCGTCAACGTCCACCATCAGGACGGCCAGCGACGTGCCTTCGCGTTTGCTGCGCTCGACTTCCTGATGCAGCCGGTTGTCCAACGACTGGCGATTCATCAGGCCGCTCAGCGCATCGATCGTTGCGGCATACGCCAGCTGCGCGGCTTCACCTTCGCTGCGCGCCGCGACCAGCGACATCGCCGCGATGACGCTGATGCTGCGCAAGATTAAGGCGTCGTGTTCATCAAAAGGGCTGCCGTCCGCCTTGTCGGTGACGGTCAACACGCCGACGGTCTCACGGCCGGCGAGCAAAGGCACCGCGGCAAAACTGAAGCTGCGATACTGTTCGGGGTGGCGAGCCATCGCCGGCACGAGCCTGACGTCAGTCACGAACAGCGGCCGCTTGGACGAGTAAACGTGGCCAACGACCCAGTCGCCAGGCCGGACGCGAACATCCGCCACCCGCTCACGCGGATATCCGTGAGTCGCAGCAATCGCCAAAGAGTCGTCTTTAGCCATGTAGAGTGCCAGCGACACGCGGCCCGCGCCTACAAGCTCTGACACCGTCTTCACCACCTGTTGAGCAATGCTCTCGACGGAGCTGAGGCGGCTGATTCGCCGCGCCAGCGCGTAACCGCTGACGAGATGCCGCTTGTAGCGGAGACGTTGAGCGCGTTGGTCCAGCGCCGCGAGGGCGAGCGACGCGGAACTGGCGATACTGCGGAGGGTTTCTTCGAACGCCGTCCAATCACCCTCCATGACGATGGCGGCGCGTAGCGAACCGGAGTCGGATAAGGGAACGACGGTTGCCATCGTGGGGTCGGAGTCGCGGCGCGTCAGCAGGCATCGATGACCGGACAGTTCACCGAGCACAGAGTGCCATCCGTGCGCGTCGTGCTCGGCACCGGCGGTACGCCAAGCCGCCGGCGTACGTACGAAGCCGACCACGCGCGTCTTCAGTGCGGCGGACAGCTCGGCAGCAAAGGCTGCAATGGCGACGTCGACGTCGTTGGCGTCGTTCATCGTCCGTACAGCACGGGCTGCAAGGTGCAACGGTAGCGGCGACAGAGTCATGGGGGAGATGAACCCTGAGCCCCCTATTTTGCACGAAGAACGGGTGGCACGCTTGTGGCAAA
>DASVFC010000563.1:0-10909 GCA_036380235.1 Vicinamibacterales bacterium | reverse complement strand
GGCGATTGATAATCACCACGGGTTGCGACTCGGCCGTGTCGCGGGCCGTCAGCGTGCGGCCCGCGAGCAGCGGAATGGCGAGAGCTTCGAAGTAACCTTCAGTAATCCACGCGACGTTGGCGTTTGGCGATGCGGTGGGATCAGCGGGCGGTCCATCCAGCCGCGTGAACGGGGTGCCCTGCCGATTGTCGGCGATCGGCACGGCATCGATTAATGCGGCCGCGTCGATGCCCGGCAGCTGTGAAACATCGCGCAGCAGCGCGTCGGCGAACCGAACCCGCGAGGCGCCATCCGGATACCTCGACGCGGGCATCGTCACCTTGGCGGTGGTCACACGTGCGGGCTCAAAACCCGGGTCGACGGCACGCAGGCGACGAAAGCTCTCAACCAGCAACGCAGCTGTTACGAGCAGAGCTACCGCCAGACCAATCTGCCCGATCGCCAGCGCCTGCTGCGCGCGAACGCTGCCGCCGGCGCTGCCACTCGAGCGATCCGCAAGCCACGTCTGCAACCGGGTGCGCATGACGCCGAGCGCCGGGACACAGCCTGCAAGTACCGCCGCAACCAGTGATGCGGCAACGGCAAAAGCCCCGGTTCGCGCATCGATTCTCACTTCGCGCAAGCCCGGCATCGATGCCGGCCCAAGCGCGGCGATCACCTGCACGAACGCGAATGCCAGCACGAGACCAACCACGCCGCCGGCGAGCGCCAACGCCAGAGATTCTGCGATCACCTGTCCCGCGAGCCGTGCGCGGCCCGCTCCGAGCGCGGTCCGAATGGCGAACTCGCGGCGCCTTCCAACACCCCGCGCGAGGAGAAGATTTGCCACGTTCGCGCACGCCAGCAGCAGCACGAACACGACCGCGGCCACCAGCAAGCCCACCGCGCGGCGCGACGAGGCGGTGACCTGATCGAGCAGTGGGACGACAACAGCCCGCCATTCACGGTAATCGGGGAATTCGCGCTCGATCTGCGCTTGAATGTCGTCCATCTCGCGATTGGCGCTGTCGATGGTGGCGTTCGCGCTCAAACGTCCGATCACCGCCAGGTAATGCGCCCCGCGCTGTCCGGCCTCGAGATCGGTCGCATGCGGCACCCACAATTCCGCCTTCTCAGGCGACGGCGCGCCGCGCAGCACCACCGCGGGCGGACACTCGAAGCCGGCTGGCATGACGCCGACGATTTCGGTTGGTGCTCCATCGACCTGAATGACTCGGCCGATGATCGCCGGGTCCATCTGAAAGCGACGACGCCATAGGTTGTCGCTGATGATGACGACCGCGCGCGCATTCGCGCGATCTTCTTCAGGAAGAAACAACCTGCCCAGCCGCGGCTGCACGCCAAGCGAGGGCAGCAGGCCGGCGGTCACGCGCGCACCGCGGATCCGCTCGGGTTCGCTGCCGCCGAGCGTGACATCGCGCCATTGGAATCCACCCATCGCGGCGAAGCTGCGCGAGCGCTGCTGCCATTCGTACAAATTTGGCGGCGACGCGTACATGACTGGAAGAGGAATGTTCGGTGACGTTTCCCAGATCACCGCCAGGCGCGCCGGGTCGGCATACGCAACCGGCCGAAGCAGGACGCGATCGGTGACGGCGAAGATCGCGGTGGTGGTCCCGATGCCAAGCGCCAGCGTTGCGACGGCAACCGCGGCGAATCCCGGCCGCCGCAGCATCAGGCGAAGCCCGTAGCGAAGATCCTGGAACATGCGCACCCCTCCGTCCTTCTTTGACGGAACCGGCGCGCAAACCGCTTATTAGATTTCGATGGCGCCGCCAAATCCCTTGAGGTGATCGCGGAAGGTGAAGTTTGGGTCCGACTGGCGTTTCGACACGTATTGATCTAGATCGAACTGCGATCGCAACAGTTCGCCTTTCGCGAGGCGGGCCGCTTGCGCGCCTTCGCGCGACGCAATGTCTTTCGCACCCTCGATCACCCTTTCCAGATCCTCGCCCGCCACCACCACGATGCCATCGTCATCCGCGAAGACATAGTCGTCCGGGGTGACCGTCACAGAACCCAGGCTGGCAGCCGTCAAGGCCGTCATCGTTCGGCGCCGCAACTCGAGCGGACCGTTCGGACAGGTGCCGAAGCTCCACACACGCGCGCCCAGTGCGGCGATTGCCACCGTGTCTCGATGTGTGCCCCAGCAAACGGTGGCGGCGATTCCGCTCATTACTGCCTCGCCGACTACGAGATCACCGATGCAGCCCTCGTCGGTGCGGCCGCCGTTGTCGATGACGAGGATGTCGCCACTGTTCGATGCTGCAATTGCTTCCAGAAAGACATCCACGCTGCCGGCGTGACGAGCGGGGCGCGCCGGGCCGGCGGCCTTGCTGCCGGGGAAGTTGCATTTCAGCGCGAAGGGGCCGACGCGAACCGGCAGCGACAGCTGCACGCACGCGTCGGCAATGAAGGGCGTGGTCCAGTCGAACCCCGACAGCGAAGAAACCATCCGCGAAGTGTACTTCGATCAGTCCTGTCGCAGCGCGGTCATCGGATCAATCCGCGCTGCCCGTCGCGCCGGGATCCAGCTGGCAAACATCGCCACCACGACTAAGGCGACAGCCACCCCGACGTAGGTGATGGTGTCTGTCGGTGCGACTTCGAATAACTGCGCGCGCAGCAGGCGGCTCGCAAGCACGGCACCGATCAGGCCGAGCACCACGCCGGTGGCGACCAGCTTACCTGCCTGCGACATGACCATCGCCAACACTTCCGCCCGCCTGGCACCAAGCGCGAGGCGAATACCGATCTCGCGCGTGCGTTGACCCACCGCGTATGCCAGCACCCCATACAGGCCGATCGCCGCGAGCAGCAACGCCGTCACCGCAAAACACCCGATCAGCACGAGATACAGACGTGGCTGCGCAACCGAGATGTCCTGCACCTGCTGCATCGAGCGGACGGCAAACATCGGCAGATCGGGATCGAGCTCGCGGAGCGTCGCGCGCATCGGCTCAACCAACGCGGCGGGCTCGCCTCGACTCTTGGCGACGATCGATATCGACGGCACCGGCCACTGGCCGTACGCCAGGTACAACGTCGGAGCCGGTCGCGACGCCGGTCCATAGTCCAGCACGTCATCGACGATACCGACGACGGTGCCGCCGGCGCGTTCGCCGCCCATGCCGAATCGCGTGCCGATCGACAGGTGGTGCCCCAGCGCATCGACGCCTGGAAACACGCGCGCCGCGGCCGTCTCGCTGAGCATGGCCACCGGCTGCGACCCCATCTGATCGGCATCCGTAAACCCGCGTCCGCGCGTGACCGCGATCTGCATGGTCCGGAAATACTCTGGCGTGACGATGCGTACCTGCAGAGTCAACGCGTCCTGCTCGTCGTCGGATAACGTGATGCCGTCGCGCGTCGACGTCGAGATGCCGAAGCGGAAGTTGGACAGCGGCAACCCGAACACCGCGGCCGCCGATTCAACATCGGTGCGCTGCCTTGTTCGATTGAGGAAATTCTCGATCAGCTCTTGGCGCTGGATTGGCTGCTTGTAGCGGCTGTCGGGCAGGCCCAACGAGAACGTCTGTACCGCATCCGCCTTGAACCCAAGATCGACGGACAACAGCCGCGAGAAACTGCGCGTCAGCAGGCCGGCGCCAACGAGCAGGATCACCGCCAGCGTGGTCTCGGCCACAATCAGCAGGCTGCGCGTGCGCTGTCGTTTGGGATCGCCCGTGGTGCTACCGCCCTCTTCGCGAATCCGCGTCACCACGTCGCCAATTGACGTCGCCTGCCATGCCGGCATGGTGCCGAATACGACCGCAGATAACAAAGCGATGGCAAATGCAAATGACACGACGACGACGTCAAGCCGCGTGTTGTTGAGCAACGGCACGCCGATCGACGGATCGAGCGCGGCGATCGCGCTGGTGGCCCAGTAGGCCAGCACCAAACCGGCGACACCGCCAATCACGCCGAGCACCAGGCTCTCGATCAACAAACCGCGGAACAGGCTGAACCGTCCGGCCCCGACGGCAACGCGCACCGCAAGCTCGCGCCCGCGTCCGACCCCGCGGACGAGGACGAGACTGGCGACGTTGACGCAAACGATCACCAGCACGAGGCCCACCGCGCCGAGGAGGACGAACATTGATTGCCGAATCGTGCCGACCAGCGAGTCGCGCAGCGGATGGACGGACACGGACGTATCGCGATTGGTGCGGGGAAACTCCTGCGCCAGCCGCGCGCCCAGAGCCCGCATGTCCTCACGAGCCGTATCGATCGACACCTCGGGCTTGGTTCTGGCGAGCACGCTGACATAATGCGCGCCGCGTTGCGTTTCGAGATCTCTCGCGCTGAACCGTAATGGAATCCACGCGTCCGATCGAAGCGGGAATTCGACGCCGGGCGGCATGACGCCGACGACTTCGCGCCTGACGCTGTCGATTGTGACCTGCCGGCCGATGATGTTGCGATCGGCGCCGAAGCGCCGTGTCCAGATACCGTGTCCGAGTACCACCACATCGCGCGCGCCCATCGGATCATCGTCCGGGGTGATGGCGCGCCCGAGCATCGCATCAACCGCGAGGACCTTGAAAAACGCGCCGGTGACCTCGCCGAAGCGAACGACTTCTGCAGCGCCTTCTCCGGTGAGGGCTAGCGATGCGGTATCGAACGCCGCTACTTCGGTGAACGAACGATTGTCGCGCCGCCAATCGACGAAATCCGGGGGCGACACCGCTCCACCCACCCTGTCGGGATCCTTCAACGATGTCTTGTAAAGCTGCACCAGTTGGTCGGGAGCGGGATACGGCAGTGGTCGCAGCAACACCGCGTTCACCGCGCCGAAGATCGCCGTGGTGCCGCCGATGCCAATCGCCAGCGTCAGCGCGGTGACAAACGTGAATCCCGGCTTTCGCCGCAACGCTCGAATCGCATATTTAAAATCCTGCCAGAGCATCTCGATCCTCCACCGATCCCAGCGCAACCATGCGGCGTGAAAAAAGGCGCCGCAGGCACGCCACAAACACCTGGGGGGCATTCGCGTACCGAGCTTTTCCGTGCGCGAGCATGTGAATGCGAGCTCGGCGCGCCACTCGCGGACCCATTCCCTGCGAATGTCGCCGGGCACCAGCGGCGCGGCCAGTCGAACGAGACGATCGCACCACCACACCATCGCGTTCATCTCGCGGTTCGCGGCTTCGGCGACGGCAGCATCGAACGGTAATACGACGCCGCGTCGGCGAGGGCTTTCACGCCCGTTGCGGTCAGCTTGTAGTAGCGCCGCGCCGGCCGCCCGTCGGCATGCGCGGCCTGCTCGTCTTCCCACGCCGACCTGACCAGCCCATCGCGCTCGAGGCGGCTGAGCGCCGGGTAGACAGTGCCGCTGGGCAACCCGGTTTGGTCGATGACGTCGAATCCATACTGGTAACCGTCGGCAATGGCGTGCAAGACGCTGACGGCGGTGATGCTGAGTCGTCTCATCGTGGCTTTGTAGTTTTACTACATAGCCATAGACGAGGGAAGCCTGTCAGAAGTTTGCGGTGTTTTTTCCGGCGCCAGTTGTGGAAAGATTCGCTCCCCATGGGAGTGACCAGATGGTTGTGGTGCGCGGCGACAGTAATCGCCGATGCCGGCCTGGTGGCGACGATTCAACGGCCGCACGATCCCGGGCCGGCCGTCATGAGCCGCTTTGACGAACCCGGCGCCGCCGCCCGCGCCGACATGGCGCGGCGCCAGCCGTCGGATCCGCGGGTCGACATGCCACGGATGTATCAAGCCGCCGCGCGTCAAATCGAATCGCTGGCGCGGTATTCATCTGCGATCGGCCGCGACCTTCCGTCGGCACAGCCGGCGGCGCGAGTGTGGATGTCGGGCTCTCGAGTGATGGCGCTGAGGGAAACGAGCCGCGCCGCCGGCGTGCTCGATGCCTGGACGCCGCTTGGGCCCGGCAACATCGGCGGCCGGACGCGCGTGGTGAAATTTCATCCGACAGTGCCGACGACGCTGTTTGCAGCCGGTGTGTCGGGCGGGCTCTGGAAGAGTGACGACAACGGCATCACCTGGCGGCCGACGGGTGATGGCCTCACCAACATAGCAATCAACTCGCTGCTGATCGATCCGGCACGGCCCGATGTGATGTATGCGGGCACTGGCGAAGGCCACTTCCGCGAGGAGATCCGCGGCACCGGGCTGCCCCTTCGCGGCAACGGCATCTACGTCACCACTGATGGCGCGCGAACGTGGCAGCAACTGCCCACCACAAACACTCCTGATTTTCACTGGGTCAACGATCTCGAATTCGGCGCCGCTGATTCGCGGCGCATCTATGCTGCGACGCGATCGGGCGTGTGGCGATCGACAGACTACGGAAGTACCTGGGCGCGCCTGCTGACTGTAAACGTGCGCGGCGGCTGCCTCGACCTCGCGATTCGTCCCGATCGAAGTGAAGACGTGTTGTTTGCGTCGTGCGGCTCGTACGAGCAGGCCACTGTGTACCGCTTTCCGCGTGCTGCCGACCGATCTGACGCGGAAATCGTGCTACGCGAAGCCGACATGGGGCGAACGTCGCTGGCGATCGCGCCGTCGCACCCGGACATCATCTATGCGCTTGCGGCCAGCAACGCCCCGGGACCAAACGGCATCTACCAACAAGGCCTGCTCGCGGTCTATCGCAGCGACCGTGGCGGAATCACCGGCACTTGGGAGACGCGCGTCAACAACAGCGATCCGACCTTTCTCAACACGATGTTGCTGACCAACCTGGCGAGCGCATCGCCTCGGGTCTGCAATCCACAGGGATCAACGGCGCTGCCGACGACGATGGGCTGGTACAACAACGTTATTGGCGTCGACCCGCGCGATCCGGATCGGGTGTGGGCGGCGGGTGTCGACTGGTTTCGTTCTGAAGACGGCGGCCGCAACTGGGGACTTGCGAGCTTCAACAGCAACACCCTGCCCTCGCACGCGCACGTCGACCAGCACGCGATTACGTTCCATCCGCAGTATGACGGAGAGCGCAACCAGATCGTGCTGATCGGCAACGACGGCGGCATCTATCGATCCACGAACGCGCGTGCCGCCACCTCGAGAGCGTCGAACGCGCCATGCACGGGCGGCTCGCCAATTCGGGTCAACTGGACCTCGCTGAACCGCGGCTACGGTGTGACGCAGTTCTACCACGGCACGCCGTTTCCGGATGGCACGCAGTATCTGGCGGGCGCACAGGATAACGGCACGCTGCTCGGCTCAGACGCGTTGGGACCCGACGGATGGCGGCCGGTCTTCGGCGGCGATGGCGGGTTCACCGCCGTTCATCCGGCACAACCCAACACCTGGTTGATGGAATTCCAGTGGGCCAGCCTTGGCCGCACGACCAATGGCGGCGGAAACGTCTCGCAGAGCCGCACCGGACTCGATCCGATCGTCTCCAGCACGCTTGGCCCGGGCGGCAACTACCTCTTCATTGCGCCCTTCACGCACGACGCGGTGTCGAATGCGATCTGGCTTGGCGGCGAATATTTGTACCAGGGACCGAATTTCGGCGCGGCCTGGAACAAGGTAGCGAATTCACGCGCCCCGGACGGCAGCCGCATCAGCGCCATCGCCATTTCGCCGACGGCGAATGCCACCGTGATGGTCGGGACCGAGACTGGTTACGTGCTGCGCACGACGAATGCAACGCAGGGCGCCGGCGCGATGTCGTTCTCCGCCGCGCGTCCGCGCGAAGGCTGGGTGACGTCAATCGCTTTCGACGCGCAGGGCGGTGCCATGTATGCCACCTACGGCAACTTCGGCGGCGCACATGTCTTCCGCAGCATCGACAACGGCGCCACCTGGCAAAGCCTCGACGGATCCGGCCCGACAGGCGTCCCCGACATACCGGTTCACTCGATCGTCGTCGATCCGGACGATCAGCAGCGGCTCTATCTCGGCACCGACCTCGGCGTGATGGTCTCGATCGACGCGGGCCGCACCTGGATGACCGAAGAAACGGGGTTCGGACCTGCGGTCACGATGTGGCTGTCATTGATTCGCACACCGTCGGGGCAGAAGCAGCTTTTCGCGTTCACTCACGGACGCGGAGCGTGGAAGGTCACACTCCGGTAGTTGGTAGTTAGCTCCGCGCGACTGCCGCCAGTATGAGTTCCCCGTGATCCGCCGCCTTGCGGTCGCCGACGCCGTAGACGTGCCGTAGTTCTTCGACGCTCTTCGGCTTCACGCGGGCGATTTCGCGGAGGGTGGTGTCGTGGAAGATGACGTACGGCGGTACACGGCGGCGACGGGCGATTTCGAGGCGAAGCACGCGCAGCTCTTCGAACAGCTCGCGATCGACGCCATCCCAGCCTTCGGTTTCCACCCTCGCCCGCTTCGGCAAGCGGTTGCGATCCGGGCGCTTTTGCCGCGCCAGCGACAGCTCGGGCGCGGCATTCGCATCCTTGAGCAGTGCGTGCCCTTCGGGTGAGATCTGCAGGATCGGATATTCCTCGCCCGACTGCTGCAACAGGCCATGGGCAAGCAGTTGGTCGACATACCCGCGCAACTCGTCGATCGTGGCGTCCTTCATCAGGCCGAACACCGATAGCTCGTGATGGCCGCGCGAGCGCACCTGGTCGCTGTCGCTGCCGCGCAGCACGTTGGTGACGTGCGCGGCGCCGAACCGTTGGCCGACCCGCGCGACACACGACAGGATCTTGCGGGCCACGGTAGCGGAATCAGTCACCTGCTCGAGCTCGCCGAGACAGTAATCACAGGCGCCGCAGTCGTCTTTGCTGAACGCTTCGCCAAAGTAAGCGACCAGTCGCTTGTGCCGGCAGCCGACGCTGGCGGCGTAACGCTCCATGTCGCGCAACAGCGAGCGGCGCGCGTCGGACAGCTCGCCGTTCTTCTCGAGCATCATGCGCCACTTCAGGAAATCAGCGCCTGACGCAATCAGCACGCACTCGGCTTCAAGACCATCCCGGCCCGCGCGGCCGGATTCCTGCTGGTAGTGCTCGAGCGATTGCGGCGCGCCGGCATGAATCACGAACCGGACGTCAGACCGATCGATGCCCATCCCGAAGGCAACCGTAGCGACCACGAGATCGACGTCTTCGTTCAGGAACGCATCCTGGTTGCGATGCCGCTCTTCGTCGGCGAGCCCGGCATGGTACGGCCGGGCGCGCCAGCCGGTGTCCTGCAGCCACTGCGCCAGCGCCTCCACCTCACGCCGCGAGGTGCAATAGATGATGCCGGCCTGGCCGCGATGCCGCTCGAGCACGTCGAGGATCTGCGTCTTGAGCGAGGATCGCGCCAGCACGCGGTAGACCAGGTTGGGACGATCGAACGATCCCACCAGCTCCACCGCGTCGCGTAATCCCAGTTGCGCGATGATGTCCTTGCGCACGCGCGCGGTTGCGGTGGCCGTATAGGCGTGCAGGCTGACCGACGGCCAGCGTTCGCGAAGGCGCGCCAGCTGGCGATATTCCGGACGGAAGTCGTGGCCCCACTGGCTGATGCAATGCGCCTCGTCCACGGCGATGAAGCTGACCGGACGCGACGACAGCAGGTTCTGAAAGCCGTCACCGCCGTCGCCAACAAGGCGTTCCGGCGCAACGTACAAAAGCCGATACTTCCCTTCGCGCACGCCGCGCGCCACTTCCGACTTCTGTTCCGCCGGCATCGAGCTGTTGTAACAAGCGGCCACAACACCGTTGCCGATCAAGGTGTCGACCTGATCTTTCATCAGCGAAATCAGCGGCGAGACGACGACCGCAAGACCGTCGCGGACGAGAGCAGGGGCCTGGAAACAGAGCGACTTGCCGCCGCCGGTGGGCAACACCAGCAACGAGTCTCGGCCGGCCAGCACCGACTCCATCGCTTCGCGCTGCAACGGCCGGAAGCTGGAATACCCCCAGTAGCGCTCGAGGATTCCCGACAGCGCAGCGGTTCCGGTCGAAGGTTCAGCGAGATGGTTCAACACGATGGTTCAAGACGTGGTTCGTCCCCGGTTTTAGCAACTTGTCACATTCATGTTGACGAGCCGGCCGTGGCGCTGAATGGTAGCGGCCATGACCAAACCGGCTCTCGTTGCTGCTATCTGCCTCGTCGTTCACTCCTCCGCCGTGGCCGGCCCGATGACCGCCGGCGAGCGTCAGCGCCTTGTGGCCCACCTCGAAATGACCGAAAGCTGGCTTGAAGACGAGGTCAAGAACCTCTCCGACGCGCAGCGAAAGTTCAAGATGACGCCTGAGAGCTGGAGCGTCGAAGAAGTCGTCATGCACCTGGCGATTGCCGAGCCGCAATATTGGGATCAATTCAACCAGTCGCTGGCCAAGCCGGTGCAGCCAGACTTCAAGCCGCAAGCCACCGACGCCGGGATGCTGTGGTACGGGATCGATCGCACGCAGCGCACCACCACCGGGGAAGCCCGGGTACCGCGCGATCAGTTCAAGGATTTGGCGTCGGCGCACGCCTCGTTCAAGAAGCTGCGCGCCGACATGATGAAGGTGGCGAAAGAAACGCAGGCGGATCTGCGCGGCCGGCAGTTCCTGACGGCGAGCCAGGATCTGTATCAGTGGTTCCTGATGATCTCGACGCATTCGCAGCGGCACATTATGCAAATTCGAGAGGTGAAGGCTCACACAGACTTCCCACGGAAATAACACGAACCGCGAAGCACACGAGAACTCTTTTCAAAAGACTAAAGGCCGGGAGTAGTCCCGGCCTTCGGCCTAGTCAGAACCTCGCACCAAACAAAAGCTGACTTCGTGTCCTTCGTGTTCAGGCGCAGCCTGACGTCGTGCCGCAGTTGCTGCATTTGTAGCACGCGCCGCTGCGAACCATGATCGAGCCGCAGGTCGAACACGGCGGCGCGTCTTCCTGGTTTTTGATCGCCGCAAACGCGGACGGCTTCGGCTCCGGCGCCACCGACTTCGGCAGTGGGGGCATCGGAATCACCGCTTGCGGCATTTCCGCA
>DASVFC010000562.1:0-3822 GCA_036380235.1 Vicinamibacterales bacterium | reverse complement strand
CGCGATTGTGTCCGGAGAAAACGCGGAGAAATTGTCGGTCCACGTTGCGGGCGCCCTCGTGCGGGTGCGCACCAGCACGCGAGGCGGCAGGTCTGCCGCCAGATGTTGCAAGTCCTCCGGAGTAATCAATGCTCCCTTGTCGATCGCATGAATGACGCGGCAAGGCCCGAGAAACGGTTCGAGATCGACGTGACCGATTGCGGGCGCGCCGGCGCCATAGTGAAGCGGCGCATCGGCGTGCGCGCCGACGTGCGGCGAGAGCGTGATCGCACTGACGTTGACGGGACAGCCGGGACCGATCTGCGCGGTCCATCGCTGCTGATAACTGGTATCACCGGGAAAGACCGGCGTCGCGGTGTCGAGCGGTGGTGAGATGTCGATCAGGCGCGCCACGAATGTTAGTCTACTCGCGATGAGTGAATCGCAAGAGAAGCTGGTCCGCGCGATCGGCACCTTCGGGCTCGCCGCCGGCATCATCAACATCACCATCGGCGGCGGCATCTTCCGCCTCCCCGCCAGCGTTGCGTCGACCATGGGGCCCGGCGCCCCAATCGCTTACATCGTCTGCGCGCTGGCGATGGGATTGATCGTGCTGTGCATCGCCGACGCCGGCAGCCGCGTCTCGCTGACTGGTGGTCCGTATGCGTACGTCGGCACGGCGTTCGGTCCCTATCCGGCGTTCATTTCCGGCGTGTTGCTCTTCATGCTCGGCACCTTTGCCACGGCGGCGGTGTCTACCGTCTTCGTGGCCAGCATCGGGCAACTCGTTCCCACGCTCTCTGGCCGTGCCGCCTCGCTCATCGTCCTGGTGGCGGCGTTTGCCTTCTGGTCGCTGGTCAATCTTCGGGGCGTGACGTTGAGCGTGCGCCTCAACTCGATCGCCACCATCGCCAAGCTGCTGCCACTGCTGCTGATCGCCATCGGCGGGTTGTTCTTCATCAAGGCAGACAATCTCGCGATCGCCGCGGTGCCGCCGACGTCTGATATCGCGCGCACGTCGCTGTTGTTGATCTTTGCGTTCGCCGGCATCGAATGCGCGCTGGTGCCGAGCGGTGAAGTGCGCAACACGGCGCGCACCGTTCCACGGGCGATTGCGCTCGCGATGATTGCCATCACCGTGCTCTACATTGCCCTGCAGGTGGTGGCGCAGGGGATCCTTGGCGACAGCCTGCCGCAGGCGACCGCGTCGCCGCTTGCAGACGCCGCCGGCATGTCGATGGGCCCCTGGGCACGCGCCATCCTCCTCGCCGGCGCGTCGATCTCGACGTTCGGTTATCTCGGCGGCATGACGCTCTCGATGCCGCGCGCCTTGTTCGCGCTCGCCCGAGACGGCTTTCTGCCGAAGCCGTTAGCGGCCGTGCACGCCGAACATCGCACGCCGCACAACGCAATCATCGTGCAGTCGTTGTTAACGCTGACCCTGGCGGCAACCGGCACCTTCGAGCAGCTCGCGATCCTGGCTAACGTCTCGGCCCTCGCGCTCTACTTCGGCTGCGCGCTCGCGGCGTGGAAACTGCGTCAGATGAACGTGGGGGGAGCGAAGTCCACAGTTCCCGGAGCCGCGATTGTGCCCTGGCTCGCTTGCGCGGTGATCGCGTGGCTGCTGACGGGTGTGACCTCGATAGAATGGCTCGGCTTCCTGATCTGCGTCATTCTTGCTTCGATGATTTACGCGGTGACCCGTGCCTCTGGTCGCCGCGTCTCCACGCCGCCAGCCTGACCCAGAACAACACACGGAGGCGCGGTGGCACGGAGGAATCTACCTCTAAAGGCAGGTTCCGCCTTGCGACACTTAGCCTTGAATAGAAACTGAGCGGCCCGAGACGCTTGTCGCTATGTAGCGAGGCTGCGGCGGCGCGAGCGGAGCCCGGAACAGTACGCCGAGCGCGGACGCACCGAGATCTTCCATGAGAGCTGCCTCTCAAGTGCACCAACCCTTAAAGAGAAACTCCGTGGTTCCGTGACTCCGTGTGTTTGTTCGCGACGGCGGCGGCATAAAATGGCGCGCTATGAAGCGCTGGGTGGGGATACTTGCAGTTCTGCTGACGGGACTATTGGGGCCGATAGCGGCGCAGCCGACCGGCGCGCGGTATGACGTCCTGATCAGGAACGCGCGGGTGCTCGACGGCACCGGCAATCCGTGGTTCCCCGCCGACATTGCGTTGCAAGGGGGCCGCATTGCTTCCGTCGGCGCGCTTGCAAACGCGCAGGCGACGCGGACCATCGACGCCAGCGGCAAGTACGTCGCGCCCGGGTTTATCGACATTCACTCTCACGCCGATGACGGCTCCTCGCCGCGAGGCGGGCTTCGCGATCAAGATCCCGAGCGGCGCGCGGCGCCGAACCTCGTCTCGCAAGGCATCACCACGGTGGTCGTCAACCAGGATGGCCGATCGCCCTGGCCGCTTGCCGAACAACGCGCCTTGCTGCAGAAGACCGGCATCGGACCGAATGCGATGTTGCTGGTCGGGCACGGCACCGTCCGCCGCCGCGTGATGGGAGACGACGTGCGCCGGCAGGCGCGGCCCGACGAGATCACGAACATGCGCGCGCTCGTGCGACAGGCATTGCAGGAAGGCGCGGTCGGCATGTCGGCAGGACTCGAATACGATCCGGGCCGCTGGAGTACGACCGATGAAGTCGTGGAGCTCGCGCGTGAGTTGCCGGCGGTAAAGGGCGTCTACATCTCGCACGAACGCAGCGAAGGCAGCGATCCGCTGTGGTATGTGCCGAGCCAGGACGGGCCGACGGCGCCAACGTTGCTCGATGCGGTCCGAGAAACGATCGAGATCGGCGAGAAAACAGGCGCCCGGGTCGTGGCGTCGCATCTCAAGGCGAAGGGCGAGCACTACTGGGGCTCCAGCGCGGCCGCGGTGACGCTGATCCAGCGTGCCCGCGATCGCGGCGTCGATGTGTGGGCCGATCAGTATCCCTATCCAACCAGCGGTACTGACGGCAATACCGTGTTGATTCCGGCGTGGGCGATTCGCCCACCCGCCGGCACCGAACAAGCGACCACCCGCACTGCGATGCTGAAGCGCGTCCTTGGCGATCCGCCGACCGCGAAACTCGTCCGCTCCGACATCGCGCATGAGATCCGCCGCCGCGGCGGCGCCGATAACATCACGGTGTACGAGTTCACCGACAAGTCGCTCTACGGCAAGTCGCTCGCGGAGATCGCGCGGCTATGGAAGCTCGATCCGATCGAGACGGCGATCAAAATTCAGCTCGACGGCCTCGATCGCAACGGCGGCGCGCGCATGCGCGGCTTCTCGATGGCCGAGTTCGACATGGAACACATCGCGAAGCAGCCATGGGTGGCGACGTCCACGGATGGCGGCATCGCGCTGCCGGCCGACGGCCCGGCCACCCATGCGCGGTTCTACGGCAGTTTCACGCGGAAGATTCGGCATTACGCGCTTGAGCGCGGCGCCATCTCGCTCGAGCACGCGATCCGCTCCGCAACGTCGCTCCCCGCCCGCATCATGGGCCTCAACGACCGCGGTCAGATCAGGGAAGGCTTCGCAGCCGACCTCGTGGTGTTCGATCTAGCGACCATCCGCGATAGGGCCACGTTCTTCGAACCACATCAACATTCGGAGGGGATCGAGCACGTGTTCATCAACGGTATCGCCGTGATCGATGCCGGCAGGATCACCAATGCGACGCCAGGCCGCGTCCTCGTCAGATGAGAAAAACACACGGAGCGACGGAGGCACGGAGAATACCTTTCTCGGTTCCCGGTTCCCGGTTCCCGGCTCCCGGTTCCCGGTTCTACAGCACTACTCGTTTCAAGCCGTCGATCAATTTCGGCGCGTTGAA
>DASVFC010000561.1:0-2049 GCA_036380235.1 Vicinamibacterales bacterium | reverse complement strand
CCTCGGCCCCACAGCACGGAGTCAACCAATGAAACGCACGCTCGTCCTTGGAACGCTGGTGCTTGTCGGCGGGCTGTCGGCAACCGTGGCCGCATTACAGCAGGCAGCGGCCCCGCAGCCCGGACGCCAGGGCGGTGGCGGCGGGTTGAACGCGCCGCCGTCGCTCGAGGGCCTGACCGTCGACAAGTTGAACGACAACCTCCACGTCATCCGTGGCGGCGGTGGGAACACGGCGGTCTTCATCACCGCCGAGGGCGTCACGCTCGTCGACACGAAGATCTACGGCTGGGCCCCGCACCTGATCGCGCGCATCAAGGAGCTCACCGACAAGCCGGTGATGCGCATCATCAACACCCACACGCACTACGACCATGCCGAAGGCAACCCCGACTTCCCCGCCACGGTGGAGGTCGTGACACATGAGAACACCGCGAAGCTGATGCCGGAGATGAGAATTCCCTACGGCGTCACGCTGACCGATAGAAATGTGTTCAAGGACAGCAACGGCCGCGGACTGCCGAAGCGGACGTTCACGGATCAGCTGACGATCGGCAGCGGCAATGACCGGATCGAGCTGCGTTACTTCGGACGCGCCCATACCAGCGGCGACGCGTTCGTGATCTTCCCCGCCCTGCGCGCGATGCACACCGGCGATGCATTCCCCAACAAGGGCATGCCGATCATGGACATCAACAACGGCGGCAGCGGCGTCAGCTACTCGGACACGATCGCGAAAGCGGCCTCGGTCGCGAACATCGACACCGTCATCACCGGCCACAATGCGACGGTGGTGACCACCGCCGACGTCCGGATGTATTCCGAGTTCATCCGTGACTTCGTGGCCCACGTTCGCACCGGAAAGAAGGCCGGTCAATCAATCGACGAAGTTGTGAAGGCGTGGACACTGCCCGACCGGTACGTGCAGGCGGGCTATCTGCAGACGCCGCCGGCCCGTGTCAGGTCGAACGTCGAAGTCCTGTGGAAAGAGTTGAATTGACGACGGGCCACGGAGTCGCGAAAGCACGGAGCTTGAAACGGTTTTCTTCGTCTCTCTGTGCCTCCGTGGCTTGTGCCCGCAACTGACGTCAGATGGCCGATATCGAAGTCCCCGTCCTGATCGTCGGCAGCAGCCTGGTCGGCATGTCCACGGCGCTGCTGCTCGGGCATCACGGCGTTCCTGCTCTTGCCGTCGAGCATCATCGCGGCACCGCGATCCATCCCCGCGCGGCGCAGATTACCCAGCGATCGATGGAGATCCTGCGCCTGGTCGGCATCGAGCAGATCGTGCGGCAGAAGTCCGACGAGCAGTTCGTCCAGGACGGCGCGATCATGGCCGTCGAGACGCTCGCCGGCAAGGAGCTCGGCTACTTCATCGCCAACCTGAACGAAGGAATCCGCGACGTCAGCCCGTGCGAGCGGGTGTTCATCTCGCAGAGCCTGCTCGAGCCGCTGCTCCGGAAGAGGGCCGACGAGCTCGGCGCCGAGCTGCGCTTCGCCACGGATCTCGTCTCCTTCCAGCAGCATGACGATTACGTTCGTGCCGTGATCCGCAACCGCGACAGCGAGGAGACGCACAACGTCTTCGCCCAGTACATGGTCGCGGCCGACGGCGCCCACAGCCGGGTGCGCGAGGCACTCGGGATCAAGACGCAGGGCCGCGGTGTGTTCTCCCGCAGCGTCACGATCTATTTCCGCGCCGATGTCACCGGCCTCCTCCGCGGGCGGAACCTGAGCGTGATCTACGTCAACCATCCGCAGCTGCGCGGCTTTTTCAGGATCGAAAAGCCATTCGATAGCGGCTTCCTCGCCGTGAACGCCATCGGCGATCCGGCGAACCCGATCACCAACGTTGCCGACGGTCTCACCGAAGAACGCGCGCGCGACTGGGTGCGTCTCGCGCTCGGTTCGGACGACGTGCCCGTCACCATCGAGAACGTGATGCCGTGGAACGCCGAAGCGAACTGGGCCGAGCGCTATCAGCACGGACGCGTCTTCATCACCGGCGACGCCGCGCACGCCATGCCGCCCAACGGCGGATTCGGTGGCAAC
>DASVFC010000560.1:0-5587 GCA_036380235.1 Vicinamibacterales bacterium | reverse complement strand
CGAGCTGCGCCGCGCCGGTTTGCGCGTCGAGCTCTATCCGGACGCGCCCGCTGACGACGGCAAGAAGGTGGGCGACAAGCAGTTCAAGTATGCGGCAGCGAGGGGAATCCCCTTCGTCGCCGTGATCGGTGCCGATGAACTGGCGACAGGCACCGTGGCAATCAAGAACATGAAGACAGGCGAGCAGCAATCGGTCGCTCGCGCGGAAGTATCGAAATGGCTGAGCAGTTAGGGTCTCTCGCGCGGACGCACACGTGCGGCGCGCTTCGTCCATCACAGGTCGGCGAGCAGGTGGTGCTGCTCGGCTGGGTGCATCGCATCCGCGACCTTGGATCGCTGGTGTTCCTCGATGTGCGCGATCGGCACGGCATTTCGCAGGTGATCGTGGAAGGCGATGACGCGCTGATCGAGCGCGTCAAGCGCGTCAGGTCCGAATACGTCGTGGCGGTGCTCGGCGAAGTGGAGCGCCGGTCTAAGGACACGGTGAACCTGTCGCTGCCGACCGGCGAGGTCGAAGTGCGGGCCAAAGAGGTGCGAATCCTCAACGAGGCCAAGACGCCGCCGTTCTCGATCGCGGAGGATCAGAACGTCTCCGAGGAAACGCGACTGAAGTATCGCTATCTAGATCTGCGGCGGCCGCAGCTGCAGCACAACATCGGTCTGCGCCACCGCATCACCATGGCGCTGCGGAAGTATTTCGACGCTGAAGGCTTCTACGAGATAGAGACGCCGATCCTGACCAAGTCGACACCCGAAGGCGCGCGCGACTTCCTGGTGCCGGCGCGCGTGCACCCGGGTGAGTTCTACGCGCTGCCGCAGTCGCCGCAGATCTTCAAGCAGATCCTGATGATCGCCGGCTTCGATCGCTACGTGCAGATCGCGCGCTGCTTCCGAGACGAGGCGCTGCGCGCCGATCGGCAGCTCGAATTCACGCAGGTCGACCTCGAAGTGTCGTTCGCGACGCCACCGCTGATCTATTCGATCGTCGAAGGCGCGCTTGCCGCATGCTTCCGCGAGATTGGCGTCGACATCCCGCGTCCGTTCCGACGCATGCCCTACGCCGAGGCGATGGCGAAGTACGGCTCGGACAAGCCCGATCTGCGCTTCGGCCTCGAGATCCAGGATTTCGGTCCGCTGTTTAGCCAATCGCCATTCGGGATCTTCCGCGAGGCGGTCGAACATGGTGGCACCGTGCGCGGCTTCTTGATCCCCGGCGCCGCGAAGTACTCCAGGCGCGAGCTCGACGAGCTGGTCGAGATGGCGAAGCAAGCCGGCGCCGGTGGTCTGATTTACACCCGCTACACCGCGGAAGGTGTGCAAGTGTCGGCGAAGGCGATCGGCGACGAGGGCGCACGCAGGGTGCTCGAACAATCGGGCGCCGCGAAGGATGATCTCCTGGTGCTTGCCTCCGGCGCCGCCGACGCCGTATCGAAGATCCTCGGGCAGTTGCGCCTGGCGGTGGCGAAGAAGTCGAACCTGATTCCGGACGGCAAGTGGGAGCTCACCTGGGTGACCGACTTCCCGTTGTTCGACTGGAACGCCGACGAGAAACGGTGGGACTCCGTGAATCACCCCTTCACCGCGCCGCGTGAAGACGACCTCCATATGTTGGAGTCGGATCCAGGCAAGGTGCTCGCCAAAGCCTACGACGTCATCCTGAACGGCTGGGAGCTTGGCGGCGGCAGCATTCGTATCCACGATCGCGACACGCAGGCCAAGGTGTTTCGCCTGCTGGGCATGTCGGACGAGGACGCGAAGCAGCGGTTCGGGTTCTTCCTGGAATCGCTCGACTACGGCACGCCGCCTCACGGCGGCCTGGCGCTCGGCCTCGATCGCATCTGCGCGCTGCTGGCAGGGGAGACATCAATCCGGGAAGTGATTCCGTTCCCGAAGACGACACAGGCTGTTGACCTGATGTGCGACGCGCCGTCGACGGTCGATCCGCGGCAGCTGCGGGAGCTTAGTATCAAGATCGTGACCTAGTTAGCGGCACCGCATAACACGAAGGACACGAAGATTACTTTTTTAAACGCCCGCGCTGCTTAGCAGGTGCTTGCCTTTAATACAGCGTTTCTTCGTGTTCTTCGTGTTAAATGGGTGCGATGCCGCTATTGTTCTCATACGGGACCCTCCAGCAGGAAGAGGTTCAGCTGTCCACCTTCGGTCGCAAGCTCGATGGTGAAAAAGATCTGTTGCTCGGATATGAGCCGTCACTCGTCAAGATCCCCGATGCCGCGCTTGCGCAGCGTCTCGGCAAGACGCATCACGACAACGTGACCGCCACCGGCGACGATTGGAGCACGGTGCAGGGCACGGTGTTCGATGTGACGGACGACGAGCTGGCGCGCGCGGATCGGTTCGAGGGGGAGTTCGCGTACGAACGCGTCAACGCGGAGCTCGCCTCAGGCAAACAAGCGTGGGTCTACGTGCACGCCCCGAAACAGTGAAGTCGCTGACCGGCAAGGTCGCGGTCGTCGCCGGCGCAACGCGCGGAGCCGGCCGCGGCATCGCCACCGCGCTCGGGGAAGCCGGCGCCACCGTTTATTGTACCGGCCGCAGCATTGCCGGCAGCCCGGCGATGAAGAACCGGCCCGAGACCATCCACCAGACTGCCGACATCGTCACCGCGCGCGGCGGTGTGGGTATTGCGGTGCAGTGCGATCACACCAGGCCCGAACAGGTGGCCAGGTTGTTCGAGCAGGTCGGCGACTTCGACATCCTGATCAATGACATCTGGGGCAGCGAAGACCTCGTCGACTGGGGCAAGAAGCTCTGGGAGATCAACATCGAGAACGGTCTCACGATCGTCGATCGCGCGCTCAAGACGCACATCATCACCAGTCACTACGGCCTGCCGCGGCTGCGCGAGGGTGCCCTTGTCGTAGAGGTCACCGACGGCGACGGGTTTTTCTATCGCGGCAACTTCCTCTACGATCTCGTCAAGACGACCGTGATCAGGATGGCGTTCGGGTTGTCGCAGGAGTTGCAGGGGCGCAATGTCAGCGCGATTGCCGTGACGCCCGGTTTCCTGCGCTCGGAATGGATGCTCGATCACTTCGGCGTCACCGAAGCCAACTGGCGCGACCAGGCACAGAAGGATCCGGCGTTCAGCGAATCAGAAACGCCGCTCTTCGTCGGCCGCTGCATCGCCGCGCTTGCCGCGGATGCGAACGTGTCGAAGAAGAACGGCCGCGTATTCGCGTCATGGGATCTCGCCGAGGAATATGGCGTGGAAGATGCGGACGGACGGCGCCCGCATTTCAAGCGATGGCTGCAGCACAACATGCCCGAGGTTGCCGCTGGCTGGAAGATGCTCGACGACACGTTCTACTCGTATTGGGGCGCCACGCCGTATGCGCTGCCGACCGTGAAGGACGAGTGAGTCACGGCGAGAGATGCGATCTTCACATATCGACGCACTATGTAGAGTCACTGTGTGCGCTCGTTTCCCAGAGACAAATCTGTAAGCGCAAATTAGTCTAACGCGTCGTTTCGGTTTAGCCCGCGTCGCTCGGAGCAGCGCCGATAGTGTCAAGAATTCCGACGAAAACCCTCACGCGCGCGCGTCGCCGCACCGTCTGCGCACGCGAGAAAAGCGCGTAAAGCTCATGCGTTTACGTCGAATGGCGTGATGCGGCCGTGACGATGGCGGCGTAGCATCGTGTTTGCATTCACGGGTTCAATCCTGGGCAACAGTCGAGCGAGAAATTTGTCGTTCACTCGTTGATTACCTAGGTGAGAGAGCTTATGATCTGCAGCGCGCCTTTACCGACATTTTCAACGTCTTTCACACGCGGAGCCTTGCGCGATTCGCGGTGGTGCGGGTTAGCCGTTGCTGCTTTTGTTTAGTCAGGCCCAGCCAGTGCAACTGGCACGGAGTGGCCGGACATTACGTACTCATCACGCGTTATCGCGGACACAACATGGTATACAGCACACTGGCCGCTGAACTTCTGCCCAAAGATGTTCCTGCGTTTGTCCCCCAGACACGCACGGACGAAATTGCGGTGCGCACGCTCATTGTCGGCACCGGCCGTTGGGCCGCGACCGTAATCGCGGCACTGGGTAAGGAAGGCAACCGCTACCTTGTTGGCGCCGTGGATGTCGAGCGCCGTCCGGAGCTGTTCGAAATGGCGCCGGAGACACCGTGGTTGGGCGACCTCACCACGCTGGCTGCGGTGGCGGTGCGCCATGCCGTCGATGAAATCTGTGTCGCGCTGCCGTTGCGCAGCCGCTTCGATGAATGGCTGCAGGTGCAGGCCATCGGCCGGGAACTGGGTATTGCCGTCTCGCTGCGTTTCGATCTGGGCGACGACCACGCCGCCATCAAGTGGGTATCCGATGCGATGTTGCTCGTCGCGAATCGCCATCCCGCTTCGCTCGGATTGACGCCGGCAATCAAGCGGGCATTCGACATCGTGGTCGCGGCGTTAGCGCTCGTTGCGGTATCGCCCATCCTGCTTGCGGCGGCGATTGCCGTGAAGGCCACCTCGCCAGGACCAATCTTTTTCCGGCAGCCGCGTGTCGGCCGCGGCAGGCGGGTGTTTGGCATGGTGAAATTTCGCACCATGGTGCAGGACGCTGAACGGCTGCGTCACGAGCTCAAGGACCAAAACAGCGCCAAGGGCATCATCTTCAAAATCGTCAACGATCCGCGGCTCACCATCGTCGGTCCGTTCCTTCGCCGCACGAGCATCGACGAACTGCCGCAGCTGTGGAACGTCCTGCGCGGCGACATGAGCCTGGTCGGGCCGCGGCCGCTGCCGACGTGGGTGTACGAGCAGATCGACGAACCGAGGTTCCATCGCCGATTCTCGGTGCTGCCGGGCATGACTGGCCTCTGGCAGGTGCGCGGCCGGCCACAGGAGTACTGGTTGATGGCGGAACACGATCTCCGCTACGTGCGCGAGTGGTCATTCTGGCTCGATCTCAAAATCCTCGTTTTGACGATCCCCGCGGTTATGCAGCGAAAGGGTGCGGTATGACGTTCGTCGTGCGGGTTTGTGCCGCGGCATTGTCTATCGCCGCCGCAACTCCGGCCGCAGCGCGGCAAGTTCCGGTTCCTGAGCAGACAGCGACGGTCGTCGAGGAGTCCTATCGCCTGCAGCCACGCGATCTACTCGACATCAAGTTCTTCTATCACCCCGAGTTGAACGAATCGCTTCCGATCAGGCCCGATGGCCGCATCTCGGCGGCGCTGATTAACGACGTGCAGGCCGCCGGCCGGACTGCCTCCGAGTTACGGGCTGAACTGATGCGGCTGTACGGCGAGACGCTGGTCAATCCGGAACTCACCGTGATCGTGAAGGAGTTCGCGCCGCAGCGGATTTATATCGGCGGTGAAGTCAACTCGCCGAGCCTCCTGCGAATGCCGGGCAAGTTGTCGTTGCTGCAGGCGATTTTCGAAGCCGGCGGCTTGAAGCGGTCGGGGAAGGCCACCGACGTCGTGGTGTTGAGGTACCAAGGTACGAGCACGCCGAAGTTCATGAAAGTCAACCTGACCGCGGCGCTCGAGCGCGGCGATCCGGCGGGTGATCTCGCCCTCGAACCACTCGACATCGTGTGGGTGCCGAAGACCAAGATCGCG